>NZ_CP119566.1:562500-770000 GCF_029277445.1 Pararhizobium qamdonense
GAGGGTATTCTTAGGCATGTGGCAGGGGATATTCCGGTGGATGTCGATTCGGCCGGGACGGGCGGGTGGCATATTGGCAATCCGCCGGATCGCCGCTCGATCGCCGTCGCGCTGAAGCATGGGATCGATATCGCCTCAGAGCGGTGCCGCAAGGTTCATCCGGGCGATTTCGACGCCTTCGATCTGATCTTTGCGATGGACCGCAGCAATCTTGCCGATCTGCGCGCGATGGCTCCACTGCCGGCGCGCCACAAGCTGCACCTGTTTCTCGCCTATACGAAGGGGACCGCAATCGATGTGCCCGACCCCTATTATGAGGGGCCGGAAGGGTTCGAGACAGTCTACAGCATGCTCTTTGAGGGGTGCAGCTCGCTGGCCGGCACGCTCAGGGAGCGCTCGTAGAGCGGAAAGACTTCCTCGGTGACATAGGGGCCGCCGCCGACTGAATCGCGTGATGACAACAGCACGAAGCGAGAGACGGTGAACGGATTGGTGTAGAAGCCGCCTCGTCCGGAGAGATAGTTGACCACATCCTCCACCCGCGACGACCGCAGCCGGCCAAGCGTCACATGCGGGGTGAATTTGCGGGGATCGGCGGGCAGGCCGAGCCTCTGGCAGATGCGTTCGATTTCCGCCTGAAGCGCATAGAGTTCCGGCGGGTTGCTGACGCCCGCCCAGACGGAATGCGGCTTCTTCGATCCGAAAGCGCCGGTTCCTGTCAGTTGCAGCTGGAATTCCGGACGTTCGATCCGGTCCAGCCGGTCAACGATCTCGTCGGCGGTGCGGTTGTCGACGTCTCCGATGAAGCGAAGAGTGATGTGGTAATTCTCCACATCGATCCAACGGGCACCGGGAAGACCACCACGCAACAATGAAAGGCTCATTGCGGCATTCCGTGGTATCTCGAGGGCGGTGAAAAGTCTCGGCATGACGAGCTCCCCGAATCTCTTGAAGATAACCCAGCGAATCATGCTTGCCTGCGAGAAGCAAATACAATTTCGCACCTGCAATATTTATCCAACGCGATTAACAGGCGCTGAACAGCGGGATATTTCTTCCCGCCTAGCCTCCGGTCGCGAGTGACTGGAGGAACCGTTCCGCCGAAGGAAGGAAACGTTCGACCATGACGCCGACGCCATCGCCATTCGGGTGCATGCCGTCCTCGATCTTCAGCTTGGCATCCTCGACCACACCATCGAGGAAGAACGGATAGAGTTCGAGACCGTAAGTCTTGGCAAGCTCCGGATAGACCGGATTGAACCGGGCGGCATAGTCTGCGCCCATGTTCGGCGGCGCCATCATGCCGACGAGAAGCACGGCGATGCCGCGCGATTTCAGTTTCTCGATCATGGCGATCAGGTTCTTGCGGCTTTCCTCGGGCGCGATACCGCGCAGGGCATCATTGGCGCCGAGTTCGAGAATGACGCCCTTGGTGCCGTCCGGAACCGACCAGTCGATCCGCGCAAGGCCCCCCGATGTGGTGTCGCCGGAGACGCCGGCATTGGCGATTGTCACATCGTGACCCTTCTCGCGCAGGGCTTTTTCCAGCCGTGCGGGAAAGGCGTCTGCCGCTGGCAATTGGTAGCCGGCCATCAGGCTATCGCCGAAACCGACCAGGCTGAGCGGCTCGGCACGGCTGATCACGGGCATCATCACAATCGCCGTGATCGCCAACAAAAATGTACAGAAACCTTTTATTCGCATGAACGCGCCCTTAAATCGGTAAAAGTCAGCCGTTCCGGCAACCTTCATAATGTACATATAGGACAGTTTCCCTTGGCAAAAACCATGATCGACCTGAAAAATGCGGATCTGACCCTCGGCCAGGCCGCTGCGTCCGTTCATGTGCTCAAGGGAATGCAGCTTACGATCGATGCCGGCGAATCCGTCGGGATCGTCGGTCCGTCCGGATCGGGCAAATCGACGCTGCTGATGGTTTTGGCAGGGCTGGAGCGCCTGGATAGCGGCGAGATCATCATTGACGGCACGCCGCTGCATAATTTGAGCGAAGACCGGGTGGCGGAATTTCGCGGCCGCAATATCGGCATCGTCTTCCAGTCCTTCCATCTGATCCCCAACATGACGGCGTTGGAAAATGTCGCCGTGCCGCTCGAGCTTGCCAATGTCCGCGATGCTTTCGAGATCGCGCGGCAGGAGTTGATCTCCGTTGGTCTTGGCGAGCGGCTGTCGCATTATCCCGGCCAGCTGTCGGGCGGCGAGCAGCAGCGCGTTGCCATCGCCCGGGCGCTGGCGCCGTCGCCCAAGCTTCTGATCGCCGACGAACCGACCGGCAATCTCGATGGCGAAACCGGCAAGCAGGTTGCCGACTTGATCTTTTCCAAACAGGCCGAGCGCGACATGACATTGGTTCTGGTGACCCATGACGCGTCGCTCGCCGCCCGCTGCTCGCGCCAAGTGCGCGTCCGCTCTGGCGAGATCGTCTCCGGGTCGGGGCATGAACAACCCGCTGCCACGCCGCTGTCCAAGGCCGTGTCCGCATGAGGGCCGCTATATCCGGTCGTTTCCGTCTTGGTCTGGCCCTCCGTCTGGCGCTGCGCGAAATGCGCGGCGGCCTTCGGGGTTTTTACATTTTCCTCGCTTGCGTGGCGCTGGGAACGGCCGCCATTGCCGGGGTCAATTCCCTATCGCAGTCGATCACCGGCTCGATCGCCAGCCAGGGCCGCGAGCTTCTGGCCGGCGATATCCGCTTCGAGCTCAACAACCGTGTCGCCACCGACGAGGAAAAAACGTTTATCGACAGCCTCGGCACGGTCGCCGTCTCATCCGGCCTGCGCTCGATGGCCCGGCTGCCGGATGGCTCAAACCAGGCTTTGGTGGAGCTGAAAGCGGTCGATGCTGCCTATCCGCTTTACGGAACCTTGGAAAGCGAACCGGCGGTGCCGCTGGCCCAGGCGCTGGCTGAAAACAATGGTGTCTACGACGCGCTGGCCGCGCCGCTTTTGCTGGAGCGGCTTGGGCTTAAGACCGGCGATGAAATTCTGCTCGGAACCGCCCGCATTCGCGTCGCCGGCACGATCGTGCGCGAGCCCGATGCGCTGTCCGACGGCTTTGGTTTTGCGCCGCGCCTGATGATCTCGAAACAGGCGCTCGACGCGTCGGGACTGGTGCAGACGGGAAGCCTGGTGGAGCATACCTACAAGGTCAAGGTCGCAGATAGCACCAGTGTGCCCGCCTTGCGCAGGCAGGCGGAGGAAAAGTTTCCGCAGGCCGGTTGGTCCATTCGCACCAGCCAGAATGCCGCTCCGGCGCTGACGGCCAATATCACCCGCTTTTCGCAGTTCCTCACACTGGTCGGCCTGACGGCGCTGATCGTCGGCGGTGTGGGCGTCGCCAATGCGGTGCGCGCCTATCTCGATTCCAAGCGCGGCGTCATAGCCACCTTCAAGTGCGTCGGCGCACCTGCTTCGATGGTCACCACGATCTATCTCATCCAGATCCTGTTGATCGCCTTCATCGGCATCGGCATCGGCCTTGTGCTCGGCGCGCTCATTCCGTTTATTGCAGCGCAGTTTCTGGCGGGCGTCCTGCCGGTTTCGACGGCGTTCCAGCTCTATCCGGGTGCGCTTGGCCTTGCTGCGGTGTTCGGCCTGTTGACGTCGCTTGCCTTTGCCATCCTGCCGCTCGGCCATGCCCGCGAAGTGCCGGCAACCGCGCTGTTTCGCGAGCAGGGGTTCGAGCGGGCCCGGCTGCCGTCCTGGCCCTATCTCGTGGCGGCGGCGATCTGCCTTGGCGCGCTTGCCGGTCTTGCGATCTTCACGGCCTATGACCGGACGATTTCGCTGACCTTCCTCGGGGCCATCGCCTTTTCATTCGTCGTGTTGCGCGGTGTCGCCATTCTGGTGGCGGCGCTTGCCCGCCGTGCGCCGCGCGTCAGTTCGCCGGCGCTCCGGCTGGCCATCGGCAATATCCATCGGCCCGGCGCGCTCACCCCCTCGGTCGTCCTGTCGCTCGGCCTCGGCCTGGCGCTTCTGGTCACCCTGGCGCTGATCGACGGCAACCTGCGCCGCGAGCTGACCGGCAACCTGCCGGAACGGGCGCCGAATTTCTTCTTCGTCGATATTCAGGGCGCCGAGGTCGAGGGGTTCCGCAATCTTCTGCAGACAAGCCTGCCGGAGGGCAAGGTCATCGAAGTGCCGATGCTGCGCGGCCGTATCCTCGCCTTCAACGGTGAGGACGTCACCAAGATGAATGTGCCGCCTGCCGGTCAATGGGTGCTGCGCGGCGACCGCGGCATCACCTATGCCAAGAACCGGCCGGAAAATTCGACTTTGACCGAAGGCGACTGGTGGGCACCGGACTATACCGGCGAACCGTTGGTGTCGTTCTCATCCGAAGAGGCTGGCGAACTTGGCCTGAAGATCGGCGATACCGTGACCGTCAGCGTGCTCGGCCGCAGCCTGACGGCCAAGATCGCCAATTTCCGCAAGGTCGAGTGGGAATCCCTGTCGATCAATTTCGTCATGGTGTTCTCGCCCAATACCTTTGCCGGCGCGCCGCATGCCTGGCTTGCCACGGTGATCGATCCGGGTGCGACGGCTGCAGAGGAGGCGGCGACGCTGAAGGCCGTCACCAATACCTATCCGACCATCACCAGTGTCCGGGTCAAGGATGCGCTCGATATCATCAATGTGCTGGTCGGCCAGCTGGCGACAGCGATCCGTGCCGCAGCCGCCGTGGCGCTGGTTGCCTCCATCCTGGTGCTTGCCGGAGCGCTCGCGGCGGGCAACCGGGCCCGCACCCATGATGCCGTGGTCTTGAAGACGCTGGGCGCTACACGCTCGACGCTGATCCGCGCCTTCTGCTACGAATACGCCATGCTTGGACTGTCGACGGCGATTTTCGCGCTGTTTGCCGGCGGGGTTGCGGCCTGGTTCGTGGTCAGTAACATCATGAAGCTGCCGTCCTCCTTCCTGCCCGATGTGGCGCTTGTCACCATGGCCGTTGCGCTGATCGTCACGGTGGGTTTCGGTCTGGCCGGCACCTGGCGAGTGCTTGGGCAGAAGGCTGCACCCGTCCTGCGCGAGCTGTGAAGGGCAGTTAACCGTTAACGCTACCCCTCGAAAGCCCGCAGAATCCGCATTTTGGCGGATTCTGCGGGCTGCCGGTCTTGTGCAAGTCGTATTTCGACATCATATTCCCTTTAGGCATGCTGGAGCCCCGCAGCGGCGCCTGGGTTAAGTGGCTGGCACCTTTAAAAAAGGGATGCGCCCTTACCGCCCGACACCGTAAACTTAACCGGGGCTTTTAAAGAGGAAACAATGGCTGATCTTAGAAACTACCAAACCCGAATGTCGCCTGCCGGCGCACAGGCGGGGGCCGTAATCGACGAAGGTCTGCGCACCTATATGCTCAAGGTGTACAACCTGATGGCCCTCGGTCTGGCGATCACCGGTATCGCGGCCTTTGCTGCGTTCCAGTTCGCTTTTGCAGACGGACAGCTGACAGCTTTCGGTCAGGCGATCTATGTGAGCCCGCTGAAGTGGGTTGTCATGCTCGCGCCGCTGGCTCTGGTGTTCTACATGAGCTTCCGCATCAACTCGATGAGCGTATCCGCCGCGCAGACGACCTTCTGGGTCTATGCCGGTCTGATGGGTCTCTCGCTGTCGTCGATCTTCCTGATCTACACCGGCCAGAGCATCACCCAGACGTTCTTTGTCACGGCCGCTTCGTTCGGTGCCCTGTCGCTGTACGGCTACACCACCAAGCGTAGCCTGTCGGGCATGGGCTCGTTCCTGATGATGGGCCTGTTCGGCCTGATCATTGCCTCGATCGTCAATATCTTCCTCGCCTCTTCGGCGCTTGATTTTGCGATCTCGGCCATCGGTGTTCTGATCTTCGCAGGCCTCACCGCCTACGATACCCAGAAGATCAAGGAAATGTATTTCGAAGAAGAAGGCGCTGAAGCCACTGGCCGCAAGGCCATCATGGGCGCGCTGACCCTCTATCTCGACTTCATCAACCTGTTCTTGTTCATGCTGCGTTTCCTTGGAAACAAAGAATAGTCCGGAACGGACATAGATCTGAAAAGGCGGCCTCGGCCGCCTTTTTTGTTGCCCAGTTTCTGCAAGCTGCACGCTTGAATGCCTGAATGCGATATGGCAAACGGGATTATTCTCCCAGACAGGTTTGCCCATGTCCTTCACCCTGCGCGACGCGACCTCATCCGACATCCCGGCCATAACTGATATCTACCGCGAATCGGTGCTGAACGGGGTGGCATCCTACGAAATGACGCCGCCGGACGAAGCCGAAATGGCCGCGCGCTTTTCTCTCATCACCGGCAATGGCTATCCTTACATCGCTGCTGTCGATGCGGGTGGTCTGCTGCTGGGCTATGCCTATGCTTCGGCATTCCGCACCCGCACCGCCTACCGTTTCCTGGTCGAGGATTCGATCTATCTGGCGCCGGAGGCGCGCGGGCAGGGTGTGGGCAAGGCGCTGCTTGCAGAACTCATCCGGCGCTGCACGCAACTCGGTTTCCGCCAGATGGTCGCCGTTATAGGCGCAGCGCATCCGGCCTCCGTCGCGGTTCACCGTGCTGCGGGGTTCGAGCATGGCGGGCTGATGAGGGGCACGGGCTTCAAGCATGGCCGCTGGCTCGATACGATCATCATGCAATTGCCGCTCGGCGAAGGCCTGACGAGCGATCCGGAGCCCGGCCTTTATCCCGATACGCTCTATCGCAGCTGATCAGCTCTTGATGACCTTGAGCATCTTGTCGAAGACTTTGAGAACCTGCTGCAGGTCATGGCCGCGTTTCAGAATCATGCCATGTGTGTTGACGACGCTGAAGGCGCCCTGTTTGGCTGACAGTTTCGGGTTTTTCTCAATCCTGAACAGCGGCATTTCCCCCGACCGCTTGAAAACCGAGAACACGGCCTTGTCGCGCAGATGGTCCATGGCATAATCGCGCCATTCGCCTTCGCCCACCATGCGGCCGTAGACCCTGAGGATCATATCGAGTTCGCGGCGGTGGAAGGTGATGGGGAGCTGGTCCTGATTGCTGCTGCGATATTCCTGCAGGTTAACAACCACATCGGATGATTTCTGCCTTTCGGAACGGGTCTCGCCTTGCGGCAAATCCGGCTGATCAGTCATCGGTACTCCGGCCTTTTTTTGTGACAGGACGGTTACAGTTTGCCTGACCTTGGGCGAAAAGCAAGCCGCAACGCCCTGCGCAATTGTGGGAGACTTTTTTCAGCGTGCCGCATTTCAAACAAATCGTCGCCCCAATTGACACGGAAACTCGCGCTCGTTGGCACTGGGAAGTCCTTCCTCGTGACCGGCCTGCATGTCTGTTTGAGGATTTTTCTGCCTTAAGCGGTGCAGCAATGGAGCGGCAAGCGTCCTTCGGGCGCGGCTGCTCCAGACGCCGTGTGGCTCGGGTGCTGCTTGCATCTGCAAAACATGGCCGGTTCGGTCCGGCATCTTCGAACCCTCAGCCCCAGCCCCTCGATGCTGCCGGGCCGAACCATATCGGCGTCAAAAGCGCCCTGACCGTCAGTTGGCGGTCGTCTCCGCCATCACTGTCGTCGCTCCGACGATGGCGCCGGGCGTCTCGCTGTCCTTCATCTTCTGCAACAGCACGGCGCAGCCGCCATTTTCGCCTTCATTAAGGACGGAGGCCGGCAGAACAAAGTCGGCGGGCTTGCCATCCCACATGCCGATCGTCTGGATGTCGCGCACCGAGTGCCAGTAGGAAATCTTCTTGCCGCTGTTTTCGCCCTTCTGAACGTCGACCAGCTTCTCGCGGTTGAAATAGACAACGACGACATTGGCCTTGCCGGTACCGGCGCCGATCTTGATCGTCATCTCATCCTTGTTGACGCTGGCCGAGACCGGGACGGCAAGGCCTTTTCCGGCGGCATCCATCGATGAAAGCCGGTTGTTGATTCCGTTCAGATCCGCGCCATTGATATGATCGCGGCCATTGAGCACGGCCTGTGGCGTATAGACGCCGCTGCGGCCGAACATTCTGGCATAGGCATATTGCCGGGCGGTGTTGTCCTTGGAAGCCAGCGTATCGGCCCAGCCGAGATAGTTCCAGTAATCGACGTGATAGGACAGCGCCACGACCTTGCCGTCGTCGATCAGCGTCTTCAAGGCGGCATCCGCCGGCGGGCACGACGAGCAGCCCTGGCTGGTGAACAGTTCAACGACGCCGGCCGGCTTGCCCGCGTCCTGCGCCACCGCCGGCATCGCCAAGAGGCCAAGGCCACAGGCGAGCATGATACGGCAAACGGTACTTGATGCGGACATCGGCACTTCCATGGCAAGGGCTTTCGGCATTGAACGGTCTGTATTTCACGGTGTTGTACAGGCGTACAGTCTCTGTCGGCCTCCTTCATACGCCGCTCCTCTTTCAACGGAAAATCACGTTGGAGTGAGGCCTGAGCAGCCGCGATCACAAAAAAGCCAGGGCTCGTGAAAGCCCCGGCTTCGTTCCTATCAGCATCAAGGATGCATCAGGCCGCGAGATCACGCAGAACCGTCTGCAGAATGCCGCCATTGTTCATGTAGGTGACCTCATCGAGCGTATCGATGCGGCAGATCAGCGGAACGTCCTTCACCGTGCCGTCGGCATAGGTAATCTTGGCAACGCGCTTTTCGCGCGGCTGGACGTTGGACAGGCCATCGATCGTGACGCTCTCGTCGCCCTTGAGGCCAAGCGATTCCCAGGTCGTGCCTTCCTCGAAGACGAAAGGCACAATGCCCATGCCAACGAGGTTGGAGCGGTGGATACGCTCGAACGACTGGGCGATCACGGCCTTGACGCCAAGCAGGTTGGTGCCCTTGGCAGCCCAGTCACGCGACGAGCCGTTGCCATATTCGACACCGGCGAAGATGACCAGTGGAACGCCTTCGGCCTTGTACTGCATGGCCGCGTCATAGATCGACATCTCTTCCTTCGAAGGATAGTGGATCGTGTAGCCGCCTTCCTTGCCGTTCGGACCCATCATGTGGTTGCGGATGCGGATATTGGCGAATGTGCCGCGCATCATCACTTCATGGTTGCCACGGCGCGTGCCGTACTGGTTGAAGTCGGCAACGCCGACGCCATGGCCGATCAGATAGGCACCGGCAGGCGATGCTGCCTTGATCGAACCGGCAGGCGAAATGTGGTCGGTGGTGATCTTGTCGCCGAACAGGCCAAGGACGCGGGCGCCCTTGATGTCGGAAATGCCAGAGCCGGTCTTGCCCATGCCGACGAAGTAAGGCGGGTTCTGGACATAGGTCGAATTGTCGTCCCAGGCATAGGTCTGGCCGGCCGGAACCTGAACCGCCTGCCAGTTGGCATCGCCCTTGAACACGTCGGCATATTTCGATGCGTAGAGTGCGCGGGTGACGTATTTCAGGATATATTCCTGGATCTCCTGCGAGGTCGGCCAGACGTCCTTGAGGAACACGGGCTGTCCATCGCTGCCGATGCCAAGCGGCTCGGTTGTCAGGTCCTTCTGCACCGTACCGGCGAGCGCGTAAGCCACTACCAGCGGCGGCGAAGCCAGGTAGTTGGCCTGAACGTCCGGAGAGATGCGGCCCTCGAAGTTGCGGTTGCCCGAGAGAACGCCGGACATGATCAGGCCCTTCTCGTTGATCGTCTTGGAGATCGGCGCCGGCAGCGGGCCGGAATTGCCGATGCAGGTCGTGCAGCCGAAGCCGACGAGATTGAAGCCCAGCGCATCCAGCGAATCCTGCAGGCCGGATTTCGACAGGTACTCACCAACGACCTGCGATCCAGGGGCCAGCGATGTCTTGACCCAAGGCGCGGTCTTCAGGCCCTTGGCGACGGCGTTGCGGGCAAGAAGGCCGGCAGCGATCAGAACGCTGGGGTTGGACGTATTGGTGCAGGAGGTGATGGCGGCAATCGCCACGTCGCCGTGACCGATGTCGTAATCCGCGCCTTCGACGGCGTAGCGCATGTCGAGCTGGCCCGGCTTCTTGTATTCGCCTTCCAGAGAACCGGCAAAACCGGATGCGATGTTTTCCAGCGGGATGCGGCCTTCCGGACGCTTCGGGCCGGCCATGGCAGGCACAACCTGGCCGAGGTCGAGTTCGAGCGTGTCGGTGAAGACCAGATCGGCGCCGTCATTGTCGCGCCACATGCCTTGCGCCTTGGAATAGGCTTCGACCAGCGCGATGCGCTGTTCTTCGCGGCCGGACATGGTGAGGTAGTTGATGGTTTCGGAATCGACCGGGAAGAAGCCGCAGGTCGCACCATATTCGGGGCCCATATTGCCGATCGTCGCGCGGTCGGCCAGCGTCATGTTGTCGAGGCCGGAACCGAAGAATTCGACGAACTTGGACACCACGCCCTTCTTGCGCAGCATCTGCACGACCATCAGCACGAGGTCGGTCGCGGTGACGCCTTCCTTCAGCTTGCCGGTCAGCTTGAAGCCGATGACTTCAGGCAGAAGCATGGAAACGGGCTGGCCAAGCATGGCCGCTTCGGCCTCGATGCCGCCGACGCCCCAGCCGAGAACGCCGAGACCATTGATCATGGTCGTGTGGCTGTCGGTGCCGACGCAGGTATCGGGATAGGCGGTGATTTCGCCGTCTTCTTCCTTGGTCCAGACCGTCTGGCCGAGATATTCAAGATTGACCTGGTGACAGATGCCGGTGCCAGGCGGGACGACGCGGAAATTCTTGAAGGCCTGCTGGCCCCACTTCAGGAAGCGGTAGCGCTCGCCGTTACGCTCGTATTCAAGCTCGACATTGCGGGCAAAGGCGGTCGGCGTGCCGAATTCATCGACGATGACCGAGTGGTCAATGACGAGATCGACCGGAACCAGCGGGTTGATCTTTTCCGGGTCGCCACCGAGCGAGACCATCGCGTCGCGCATCGCAGCCAGATCGACGACGGCGGGAACGCCGGTGAAGTCCTGCATCAGCACGCGGGCCGGGCGATAGGCGATTTCGTTTTCTTCGCGGCCCTTGTTGTTGAGCCATTCGGCGACGGCCAGGATATTTTCCTTGGTGACCGAGCGGCCGTCTTCGAAGCGCAGGAGGTTCTCAAGCAGAACCTTCATCGAATAGGGCAGCTTTGAAACGCCGGCGAGGCCGTTTTCTTCTGCCTTCGGCAGGCTGTAATAGACATAGTCTACGCCATTGACCGAGAGCGTCGACCGACAATTGAAACTGTCTAGGGATTTGGACACTGGAATACCCCGTTCCGTTAGATCGCCAAAACGTGACGCACGAACGCCCGAACGCATTTAAAGCGCGATATGGGATGCGGGTACGGCCATTTCCGCTGTCCGTACGTGGAAATCATTCCATGTTCGGCGCTAGGATGAAATTCACGCCGACCGCTGGCGTGTTGGGGCGGTTATAGATAATTTCTCCGGAACGTGCCAGACCATCCGTCCTCAATTTGAGACAATTTTTTTGCACTGCGACGAACGTCGTAAAAGGAATGTGAATGCCGATCCGCCTGCGTGTCGAAGGCCTCAGTGCGAAACGGGGCGAGGACCTGATTTTCCACGATATTTCGTTCGTTCTCGAAGCGGGGGAAGCCTTGATCGTCACAGGTCCGAACGGGTCCGGCAAATCGACATTGCTGCGCGTGCTGGCGGGACTTTTGACGCCGGAATCCGGCAGCGTCCGGCTGGACGATACATCCGCCGACTTTGGCCATCCGCGCGAGCTCTGCCATTATCTCGGCCACCGCAATGCGATGAAGCGCGAGCTGACCGTTGCCGAAAATCTCTCCTTCTGGAAATCCTTCATGGGTGATTCGCCCAGTGGGTCCGGCATCGGCATCGAGGAGGCAACGGAAGCCCTCGGTCTCGGTGGAATTTCGCATCTGCCTTTCGGCTATCTCTCGGCCGGACAGCAGCGCCGTATCGCCATGGCCAAGCTCCTCGTCGCCCACCGGCCGGTCTGGATCCTCGACGAGCCGACGGCAGCGCTGGATGCAGCGGCGGACCGGATGTTTGCCGGACTGGTGCAGCGCCATCTGGGTGAGGGGGGCATTGCGGTCGCGGCGACGCATCAGCCATTGGGGGTGGAAGCTCGGGAATTGCGGATGACGGGGTTTGCGGGCGTATTTGAGGAGGTATCGTCCTGATGCCGTTGACATTTTTCCGTGTGGTCCCCCCTCATCCGGCCCTTCGGGCCACCTTCTCCCCGCCGGGGAGAAGAGGCAGCGCGCTGCGGCTGCGTCGATCCCAGCCAACTATCCGGTCTCCAGTTTTCTATGTTGCGCAGCATTTTCCACAGACCCCCTCTTCTCCCCAACGGGGAGAAGGTGGCCCGAAGGGCCGGATGAGGGGGACTTCGCGTCCTGGTTCGGAGCTCACATTATGATCTCCCTCTTCCTGCGCGATCTCAAACTCTCCGTCCGGGCCGGTGGCGGCGCGTTGATCGGGGTGCTGTTTTTTATGACCGTTGTTGCCGTCGTGCCGTTTGCCGTAGGTCCGGATCTCAATCTCCTCTCCCGCATCGGCCCGGCAATCCTCTGGATCGGGGCGCTGCTTGCCTCGCTGCTGGGTCTCGACCGGCTGTTTCAGGCGGAGCGGGAGGATGGGTCGCTGGATCTGATGCTGATGCAGGAAGCGCCGCTGGTGTTGACGGTGCTGGTCAAATGCCTGGCGCACTGGACGGCGACCGGCTTGCCGCTGGTGATTGCCGCGCCGTTGCTCGGGCTGTTCGTGAATATGAGCGAGGTGGCCATCGGTGCGACGATGCTGACGCTGCTGGTGGGCACGCCGGCCATCACCTTTATCGGCGCGACGGGCGCTGCGGTTGCGGTAACGCTGCCGCGCGGCGGATTGCTGGTGTCGATCCTGGTCCTGCCGCTGGCCATCCCCGTGCTGATCTTCGGCGTCAGTGCCGCCTATGCCGCAGTCCAGGACCCGGCGCCGTTTTTGCCGCCGCTGATGATCCTGTTGGCCATCACGCTGTTCTTTGCCGTCATCGGCCCGCTGGCGGCGGCGTTGGCGCTCCGCGCGGCATCGGATTAAAAGGGTGCCGGGGCGGTCTTCGCGTGCCATTTCAACGCGTGACGCTCTGACGCAAATGTGATTGTGGCCCCTTCATTGAAGAGAAGCCGTTTCAGCGTTAAAGAACCATCATGAGCGAAAACAGTCTGGCCATTCGAAAATTCAGTGATCTAGCCAATCCGACCCGGTTTCTGGCCTTGGCGGCCCGCGTCCTGCCGTGGTTTGCCGGGGTGACGGTGCTGTTGTTTGCCGCCGGGCTCTATCTGTCCTTCACCACCGAGGGCGATTACCAGCAGGGCGAGACAGTGCGCATCATGTATGTGCATGTGCCATCCGCCTGGCTGTCGATGATGTGCTATACCGTCATGGCGGTCTCGGCGCTCGGCACGCTGGTCTGGCGCCATCCGCTGGCCGATGTCGCGGCCCGTGCCGCTGCCCCGATCGGCGCGTCCTTCACCTTTCTCGCGCTGGTGACCGGTTCGCTCTGGGGCAAGCCGATGTGGGGCACATGGTGGGTCTGGGATGCGCGGCTGACCTCGGTCTTCGTGCTGTTCCTCATGTATCTCGGGCTGATCGCGCTCAACCGCGCCATGGACGAACCGGGCAAGGCGGCCAAGGTGTCCGCCGTTCTGATCCTGGTCGGCTTCGTCAATATTCCGATCATCAAGTTCTCCGTCGAATGGTGGAACACGCTGCATCAGCCGGCCAGCGTGCTGAGGCTCGGCGGCTCGGCGATCGATCCGGAGTTTCTGCGGCCGCTGCTCGTTATGGCGGTTGCCTTCACCATGCTGTTCTTCACCCTGCATATTGCCGCCATGCGCAACGAGATCTGGCGCCGCCGGGTGACCTCGATGCGCCGCCAGGCCGCGCGCAGCACCGGCCGGGAGGTCTGAGCCGATGATGACCCACACAGCCTATGTTCTTGCCAGCTACGGCGTTGCAGCGGTCACCGTGCTTGCGCTCGTACTCTGGGTCTGGAGTGACGGGCGGGCGCGGCGCCGCGAATTGCAGGCGCTCGACGCTGCCGGTATCCGCCGCCGCTCGGCGCAGGCCGGAGACACGCCGTGAGCATCGAGACCCCCGCCCCTGCGGACAGCAACCGGCCGGGCAAGGTGCGTATCGTCCTTGCGCTCTTGCCGCTTTTGATCTTTGCCGGGCTCGCCGTGATCTTCTGGTCCCAGCTCGATTCCGGCCGCAGTATCAGCGAAATCCCCTCGGCATTGATCGGCACCAAGGCGCCCTCCCTGGACATGCCGCCGCTTGAGGGCGCGACCTTTAAGGGCGCCGCCATGCCGGCGCTGACCGATGCCGCGATCAAGGGCAAGCTGACGCTGGTCAATGTCTGGGCATCCTGGTGCGTGCCCTGCCGCGAGGAAAATCCGATCATCCTGGAACTGGCGAAGGATTCGCGGCTGACCGTGGTCGGGATCAATTACAAGGACCAGACCGGAAATGCCCTGCGGTTCCTCGGTGAACTCGGCAATCCCTTCTCCGCCGTTGGTGTCGATCCGCGCGGCAAGGCGGCGATCGACTGGGGCGTCTACGGCATCCCGGAATCCTACCTCGTCGATGTATCCGGCACGATCGTCTACAAACGGGTCGGGCCGTTCGATGATCGCAGCCTGAAGGAAGGTCTCTATCCGGCGATCGAAAAGGCAGTGGCTGGCAAGTAGGCGACCGGGCGGCAACCGTTAATTTCTTGTGTCGGATAAACTTGTTTTTCCGTCACCCCACGGCAGGCATAGAATAGAGGATTGCCTATACCCCAGGCACGTCGAACACCTCGCCGGCCCGCAGCGCCCGGAACCGCTCCGGCGCGATGCCCTGCTCCTTCAACGCCACTTCCAGCGCCTCTACCGGCGCCTCGATCCCTTCATTGGTCAGCTGCACCGTGCCGAAATGGTGGCCGGCCGCATAGGCGGCGTTGCAGAGTTGCATTCCGTTGACGGCTTCCTGCGGGTTCTGGTGCTGGGCTTTCATGAACCAGCGCGGCTCATAGGCGCCGATCGGCAGGTTGGCGAGGCGGAACGCGCCGTGTTTTTCTGCCGCCGCCCGGTAATTGATGCCGTCGTGAAAGCCGGTATCGCCGATATGGTAGATCTTTCCCGATGGCGTCGAGATCACGAAGGCGGCCCAGAGCGCCATGCGGCGGTCGCGGGCAGTGCGCGCCGACCAGTGATGGCAGGGTTCGCAGTCGATGGTGACGCCGTCCCAGAAGGAGATCTGCTCGCCCCAGTCCATGTCGGAAATCTTGGCGCCGGGAATGGCGCGGTGGATGATCGTGTCGTTGCCGAGCGGGGTGATGATGTGGGAGCTGTGCGCCTCCTGCAGGCGCTTGAGGGTAGCAAGGTCGAGATGGTCGTAGTGATTGTGGGTGACAAGAACGATATCGATGGGCGGCAGGTCATCAAAGGCAATGCCCGGCGCGACCACGCGTTGTGGACCTGCAAAGGAAAACGGGCTGGTGCGTTTCGACCAGACGGGATCGGTCAGGATGTTGAGCCCGGCGACCTGGATCAAGAGTGTCGCATGTCCAACCATCGTCACGCGCAAGGACTGGGCGCCGGCGCGATCATCGGGCTTTGCCTGCGGGAACGGGCTTTTGATCGTCTTTGGCCAGGCCATGCGGCCACCGCCGAACTGCCAGCGCAGCAGTTCGCGAAAGCCAAGCGGCGCCTCGCCCTGCGGGTTGAAGAAATGGGTGCCGTCGAAATGATCGGAGACGGGGCCGGTATAGTAAGGATTTCTGGTCTGGCTCACTGCGGCTCTTTCATTTGGGTTCTGCACCTTAACATGGGGCCGTGACTCCATTCCTTCAATCCAAGGATGGCGCGCGCCGTTTCTGGTGCCGGGCCGACGTTTGGGCTATAACGGATTGCGCCATACAACCAGTCACAGGAGGATGACATGGATAGGGAAGCAACCGTTCGCGGCCTCTTTGCAGCCTATCTAGCCAACCGGAAGGACGAGGTTTCCGATATGCTCACGGAGAATTTCACCTTTTCCAGTCCGCGCGACGACCATATCGATAAGGCAACCTATTTCGAACGGTGCTGGCCGCAGCCGCCTGTCTTCCGCGCCATCCACATCGAGCGTGTGTCGCTGGAGGACAATGAAGCGCTGGTGCGCTACCGCGCTGAAAAGCTGGACGGCGGCGCGTTTCGCAATGTCGAGGTCATCCGGTTTCACGGCGACCGCATCGCTTCGGTGGAGGTCTATTTCGGCCGCGATGCCTGAGAGGCCCGGCAGTCGAAACTGCGAAATTGCCGCCTCGCCTTGACTTTCCCGGCCATATCGTGTTTACCGCCCGCAATCTGCGACAAGAACAAGACTTGTAGCCACCGACCCGGACCCCTTGCGGAGATCCCGGAGGTCAACACCCGACAGCGCGTTGCGCCCTCGGGTGCTTTTTGGCTTTGCGTCTTGTTTTCGTCAAGGAAAAGCACAACGTTTCGGGCATCCGCGTAAAACCAGACGCCATGAAACGACAAGGATGAAGCGATGTTTGAAAGTCTCCAGGACCGCCTTGGATCAATCCTGAATGGATTGACCGGCCGTGGCGCGCTATCGGAAGCCGATGTCTCGGCGGCCCTGCGCGAGGTTCGCCGTGCGCTCCTGGAAGCCGACGTCGCGCTGGAAGTCGTTCGTTCCTTCACCGACAAGGTGCGCGAAAAGGCCGTTGGCGCCGAAATCCTGAAGTCGATCAAGCCCGGCCAGATGGTCGTCAAGATCGTCCATGACGAGCTGATCAACATGCTCGGCTCCGAAGGCGTGCCGATCGATCTGAATGCCGCTGCCCCCGTCGTGATCATGATGGTCGGTCTGCAGGGCTCGGGCAAGACGACGACGACGGGCAAGATTGCGCTTCGTTTGAAGACGCGGGACAAGAAGAAGGTCCTGATGGCGTCGCTCGACACGCGCCGTCCGGCCGCGCAGGAGCAGCTGCGCCAGCTCGGCGTCCAGACCGGCGTCGATACGCTGGCGATCATTGCCGGCCAGTCGCCGACCGATATTGCCGCGCGCGCCGTGCAGGCTGCCAAGCTCGGCGGCCATGACATCGTCATCCTCGACACCGCCGGCCGTACCCATATCGACGAGCCGCTGATGCTCGAGATGGCCGAGATCAAGCGCCGCTCCAATCCGCACGAAATCCTCTTGGTCGCCGATGCGCTGACCGGCCAGGACGCCGTCAATCTCGCCCGCAATTTCGATGAGCGCGTCGGCATTACCGGCCTTGTGCTCACCCGCATGGACGGCGACGGCCGTGGCGGTGCGGCGCTTTCGATGCGTGCCGTCACCGGCAAGCCGATAAAGCTGATCGGTGTCGGCGAAAAGATGGCGGAGCTTGAAGAGTTCCACCCGCGCCGCGTTGCCGACCGTATCCTCGGCATGGGCGATATCGTCTCGCTCGTCGAGAAGGCTGCCGAAAACATCGATGCCGAGAAGGCGGCGGCCATGGCCGCCAAGATGAAGACCGGCAAGTTCGATCTGAACGATCTCGCCGATCAGCTCGGCCAGATGCAGAAGATGGGCGGCATGGGCGGCATCATGGGCATGATGCCCGGCATGGCCGGCATGAAGGACAAGATGGCCTCCGCCGGTCTTGACGACCGCATGTTCGGCCGCCAGCTCGCCATCATCTCCTCGATGACCAAGGCCGAGCGCGCCAATCCGGATATCTTGAAGCATTCCCGCAAGAAGCGCATCGCGGCCGGTTCCGGTACCGATGCGGCCGAAATCAACAAGCTTTTGAAAATGCACCGCCAGATGGCCGACATGATGAAAATGATGGGCGGCAAGGGCAAGGGCGGCATGATGAAGCAGATGATGGGCGGTCTTGCCGGCAAGATGGGTCTTGGAGGCATGGGCGGCATGCCCGATCTGTCGAAGATGGACCCCAAGCAGCTCGAAGCGCTGCAGAAGCAGGCGGAGGCCGCGGGCCTCGGCAAGGGCGGCATGCCTGGGATGGGCGGTGGCGGTCTGCCCGGTTTGGGCGGCGGCATGAAGCTGCCCGGTCTTGGTGGCGGGTTCCCGGGGCTTCCCGGCCTGCCGAAGAAAAAGTGAGGACTGGAGCCTAATGATTGATCCAGCAGTCAAACAGGAACTCTCGGGCTATCGCCAGTCGATCGACAATATCGACGCGGCGCTCGTGCACATGCTGGCCGAACGTTTCCGCTGCACCAAGGCAGTGGGCGTCCTGAAGGCCAAATACAATTTGCCGCCGGCAGACCCGGCGCGCGAGGAATACCAGATCGAACGCCTGCGCCATCTGGCGCGGGATGCCAATCTGGATCCGGATTTCGCGGAGAAGTTCCTGAACTTCATCATCCACGAAGTCATCCGGCATCATGAAGCCATCGCTGCCGATCTCAAGGATTGATCAGCTTTAACGCATACACAAAAAACACCGTCACAGACGGTTTGATATCTCAAGGAGTACATGACATGGCACTGAAAATTCGTCTCGCCCGCGGTGGTTCCAAGAAGCGCCCGTTCTACCAGATCGTTATCGCTGACGTGCGTTCGCCGCGCGACGGCCGTTTCCTGGAAAAGGTCGGCTCGTGGAACCCGATGCTCAAGAAGGACGACGCAAAGCGCGTTGAACTGAATGTCGAGCGCATCCAGTATTGGATCTCGAACGGCGCGCTGCCGACAGACCGCGTCCTGCGCTTCCTCAACGAAGCCGGCATCGCAACCCGCGAAGCACGCGTCAACCCGACCAAGGGCCTGCCGGGCAAGAAGGCTGTCGAGCGCATCGCCGAAGCCAAGCAGAAGGCTGAAGACGCAGCCGCCGCTGCTGCCGAATAAGTTGACAAATAGGACCGCTGGTCCTATCTTCGACCTCTATCCGGTACGCCCGTAGGCGGGTATTATATGCGGCCCCTGCATCTCGATGCGGGGGCTTTTCATTTGTAGGGCAACATATGAAAGTAGCGGTTCTGATCGATGGCGGCATATCGCAAACTTCGCCAATGAGCGGTCCGTTGATCGAATCGTTCTTGTCACAGGCGACACAGATTGTGTACCTGCTATGAAATATGCACGAATTTCCGGATTGCAGATTGTTCTGACGGAATTCGATAATCATAAACTTGCACCAGAACTTCTCTGGCACACGGATATCAAGCGCAATGTCGGCTGGCCAAAATAAACTCAAAAATCCTGTCCATATGGGAACGATCGGCGGCGCTCAGGGCCTGCGCGGCGAAGTGCGCGTCAAGTCGTTTGCAGAAGAGCCGACGGCGATCGGTGATTATGGTCATCTGCATGCTGAAGACGGGCGTACGTTCGAGGTCCTGGAAGTGCGCGAGGCGAAGAATGTCGTCGTCGTGCGGTTTCGCGGCGTCAACGACCGCAATGCCGCCGAAGCACTGAACGGGCTGGAGCTTTATGTCGAGCGCGACAACCTGCCGGATGACGATCTGGACGAGGACGAATTCTTCTATGCTGACCTGGAGGGCCTGGAGGCGCTCGATGCCGACGGCAAGAGCTATGGCACTGTGACCGGCGTATTCGACTTTGGCGCTGGCGATCTCCTGGAGCTGAAAGGCCCCGGCAAGCGGCCGGTGCTCATTCCGTTTACCGAATGGTCGGTGCTGGAAATCGATCTGGAAGCCGGCACGATGCTGGTCGATCCGCTTGCCGCCGGCCTGACCGAAGACAAGGACGAGGATCCGACCAAGCAGTTCAAGCCGAAGGCGAAGTAAGAATTGCCCTTCCACGCCACCATCCTGACGCTCTATCCGGACATGTTCCCGGGGCATCTCGGCCAGTCGCTGTCCGGCAAGGCGCTCGAGCGTGGTCAATGGGCGATCGATACGCTGCAGATCCGCGATTTTGCTGGAGACAAGCATCGCACCGTCGATGATACGCCCGCCGGTGGCGGCGCGGGCATGGTGCTTCGGGCCGATATTCTGGCAAAAGCGATCGATCACGCGTCAGATGGCGATAACCGTCCCCGGCTGCTGATGAGCCCGCGCGGCAAACCGTTGACGCAGGAACGCGTTCGCGAACTGGCGGCCGGTCCCGGCGCCATCATCGTCTGCGGGCGGTTCGAAGGTGTGGATCAGCGGGTCATCGACGGGCGGGAACTCGAAGAGGTTTCGATCGGCGACTATATTCTCTCCGGCGGCGAACCGGCCGCGCTGATCCTGCTCGACGCCATCGTACGTATTTTACCAGGTGTCATGGGCAATGACCTCTCCGGTGTGCATGAGAGTTTCGAGGGTGGACTGCTGGAGCATCCGCATTATACCCGGCCGCAGGTCTTCGAAGGCGAGGAGATACCGGCGGTGCTCACCTCCGGCCATCATGGCGACATCGCCAAATGGCGCGAGGCGGAAGCACGACGGTTGACGGCGCAGCGCCGGCCGGACCTCCTGCGCAAATAGCGTCCGGCTGTCCCTTTCCCGGTCACAATGGGCGCTGCCTGCGGATTTGGATTTTTGCCCGGAATAAGCTTTATGTAACGTCTTGATGGTATCAGTCGTCAATTCGATTAGGACGGCAAAAAACGAGATGACTTCAGCCTGGCAGGTATTGGTCGGCAATCTGGCTTCGGTGGCGTTGCTGATCTCTCTCTGGATGCACTTATATTACCGGTTTTACCGGTTCTCCCTGACGCAGCTGAAGCTGGGTTTCGGGGCGATGATGGGGCTTGGCGTCGTTATTTCGATGCTTTTGTCGGTCGAGCTTGAAAAAGGCATCTATTTCGACCTTAGAAACTCGCTGCTGGCGATCTCCGCGATGTTCGGTGGGCCGTTGGCGATCGCGATTACGGCCCCCATGGCGGTGTTGTTCCGCCTGGCCATGGGCGGCGCCGGTGCCATGATCGGTATCATCTCCATCGCCACCGTATCGGCTCTCTGCCTGATCGCGCATCTCGCCTTGGGAAAACACGCATCGGGCTTTCGCGGCATCGTGGCGGCCGTGCTTCTGCTGCCGGTGTCGTCGTTCGCATTGATCTTCATATTTACAAACCCGGACACGGCGCCGGCCGTCTATCAGATGAGCCTGATCACCGCCTCCTTGAACATGATGGCTGCGGCCATTGCCGGCTCGGTCATGGCCCATGTGCACAAGTCCACGCTGGAGCGCGATATCCTGCGGGCGGCGCTGACGCAGGCGCCGGACTTTCACTACGTCAAGAACCTCGACAGCCAGTTCGTCATCACCAACCTCAACGTCGCCGTTCATAGCGGCCGTCAGGAATCATCGGAAATGGTTGGCCTGACCGATTTTGATCTCGTGCCTGCCCGCGCGCAGGCGCTGTTCGATACCGAGCAGTGCATCATGCGATCGGGCGAGCCGCTGATTGATTTCGAAGAGGCGCTTGAGGATGAAAACGGCGCCCCGCGCTGGTTTTCGACCACGAAAGTGGTGTTGAGAAACAGGCATGGCGATACGGTGGGGCTGGCGGGCGTCACGCGTGACATTACCCGGCGCAAACAGCTCGAGCAGGAGTTGACGGACAGCCGCAACCTCTTGTCGCAGGCGATGACCGAAATGTCGGACGGGCTGGCGATGTTCGACCGGCACGGATACCTCCTGTTCTGCAATGAGCGTTACCGGAGCGCATTTCCGCTCTCGGCCTATGCGCGCCAGCCCGGCGCTCATATTGCCGACATCATGCGCGCATCTGCCCGCAACGGCGAGCGCAAGGATATTGCGGTGGATGTCTCCGAAGAGTGGATACAAGAAACCGTCAAGCATCTGCACGTCACCCGCGATACGGAAATTCCGCTCTGCGACAATCGCTGGCTCAGCCTGCGTACTCGTCTGACGGAGGATGGCTCGGCCCTGGTGGTGGTTTCCGATATCACGGCGATGAAACATGCCGAATTGTCCTTGCGGCAGCTAGCAGAGCAGATGCGGGATCTGGCCGAGACCGATGGGTTGACCGGGCTTGCCAATCGCCGCGTCTTCGATGAAACCCTGGCCTCGGAATGTGCCAATGCATTGCGCCTGTCGGCCCCGCTCAGCCTGCTGATGATCGATGTCGATCGCTTCAAATCCTTTAATGACACATATGGCCACCCCGCTGGCGACGCCTGCCTGAAGGAAGTCAGCGAGTGCCTGAGCGCGATCAGCATGCGGCCCGGCGATCTCGTTGCACGGTACGGCGGAGAGGAGTTTGCCATAGTGCTTCCGGGAACGGACCTGACGGCGGCAGTGCATCTCGCCGAAATCTTCCGGATGGCGCTGCAGCACCGTGCCCTTGCCCATGCGGGCAGCCGGTTCCAGGTCGTGACTGCCAGCATCGGCGTCTCAACATTTGCGGCGGGAACCCATGTCCTGTCGCCACAGGATCTGGTGGCAAGCGCG
Source organism: Pararhizobium qamdonense (assembly GCF_029277445.1). NCBI lineage: Bacteria > Pseudomonadati > Pseudomonadota > Alphaproteobacteria > Hyphomicrobiales > Rhizobiaceae > Pararhizobium > Pararhizobium qamdonense. Next base: position 584,787 of record NZ_CP119566.1, read on the forward strand.
GATGCAGCCCTATACCGCGCCAAGCAGATGGGCCGCAACCGGGTGGAGACATTCCGCGCCGAGGCAAAGGCGAGACGCCGTTAGCCGGTAAAGCATGGCGCACTTGAGGGCGCGCCATGGTCTTTCCTATCTTATTCGGCAGCCTGCGGCAGCGCGCAGCCTGTGGTTTCCGGCCTGCCGCCGGAAAGCGTCTTCTGGCCCAGCGCGATGGTGACGACCACTGCGGCGCCGGCGGCCACCGAAAGCCAGAAGCCATTCTCGGCACCGAAAGTATCGACCACCCATCCCGCCAGAAAGGCGCCGAGCGCCATGCCGATGCCAATGCCGGTCGTGACCCAGGTGACACCTTCGGTCAGCATCGATTCCGGCACCCGGCGTTCGATCAGGCCGAAGGCTGTGATGAACGTGGGAGAGATGGCGATGCCGCTGACGAAGACGGCAAGAGCAAGAAACTGAACCGTATCGGCGATCAGCAGCGGCAGCGCGGTGACCGCCAGCGTGCTGACGGCGATCAGCAATTGCTTGTGCAGTGGCGTGCGCAGGTTCAGCGCGCCAAGGACAAGGCCGAGGACGAAAGAACCGATGGCATAGACCCCGATGACGAAGCTGGCCGCGCCGGGTTGGCCGAGTTCCTTGGTCATGGCCACAGTGGTGACCTCGGCGGTCGCAAACATCGAGCCGACGAAGATCAGCGCCAGCGTGATGATCTGCACCGGGCGCAGGCGGATGGCCGATGTCCGGACCGCTCCGGCGATAGCCGGGCGCACGGCGGGTTCGGTTGATTTCTGCAGGGCGAAAGCGGCGGTGCCGATAGCAAGGAAAATCGTCGAGATCAGCATGCCGGCTTCTGGGAAGAGCGAGACCGCCAGCCCGACAGAGAGCGAAGCGCCGGCAATATAGACCAGTTCGTCGGCTGCGGATTCGAAGGCAAAGGCAGTGTTCAACTCCGGCCGGTCGCGAAAGAGCTCGGTCCAGCGCGCCCGCAGCATGGCCGGCATGCTGGGCATGGCGGCGGCAAGGAGGGCTGCGGCAAACAACGTCCATTCCGGCCAGTTCTGGTTGGCCGACAGGATGAGGAGGGCAAAGGCGATGACCGAGACGCATGTTGCGGGTACGATGATGGCTGTTTGCCCGAACCGGTCCACCAGGCGTGATATCTGCGGCGCAATCAGCGCGTTGGTTAGCGCGAAGGTGGCCGAAACTGCGCCGGCGATCCAATATTCGCCGCGCGTCTGCGACAGCATGGCAACGATGCCGATCGGCGCCATGGCAATCGGCAAGCGGGCAAAGAAGCCGGCTGCGGAAAAGCTCTTTGCGCCGGGAACGCTGAATATTTCCTTGTAGGGGTTGGACATGGGAAGGCTCCTGAAATCGTCCGGTGAACCACTTACATACGTGGCGTATGTCTTAACGTGGTTGCATACCTCGCGTATGTCAACTAAAATACGCGCCGTATGTAAAAATAAATACGCCGCGTATGTAAACAGGAGTTTTTGTGGTCAAGAAGCCTCGCCCGGAAATGATCGCAGAAACGCGCGCCAAGCTCGTGGCGGCAGCGCGCCAAGCCTTTGGCACCATCGGCTATGCGCAATCCTCGATGGATGATTTCACCGCAGAGGCGGGCTTGACGCGCGGTGCGCTCTACCACCATTTCGGCGACAAAAAGGGATTGCTGCAGGCGGTGATCGGGGAAATCGATGCGGAAATGACGGAGCGCCTGCATCAGGTCTCTTCCGTGTCCCCGACACGCTGGCAGGGGTTTGTCGATGAATGCTCGACCTATATCCAGATGGCGCTGGAGCCGGAGATCCAGCGCATCATGTTCCGCGACGGCCCGGCCGTGCTTGGCGATATCTCGCAATGGCCGACCACCAACGGCTGTATCGCCGCTCTCAAGCAAAGTCTGCGCGAACTTAAGCAGGATGGCGTCATCATCGATGTCGATGAGGAAGTGACGGCGCGCCTGATCAATGGCGCCAGCAGCCATGCCGCGCTGTGGATCGCCAATTCCGACGACCCGCAGGAAACCTCTCAGCGTGCGGTGGCGGGATTTCGCACCCTGCTGGAGGCTTTGCGGGTAAAGTAGACGCGGATGCCGGGAGCCTACCCCGTGACGAAATAATAGACCGCCAGCAACAGCCCGACAGCGACCACCAATCCCCGGATCAGCGCCTGCGGCACGCGGCGGGCCAGCCAGACGCCGGCATAACCGCCAAGCGCACCCCCCGGGATCATCACGGCGGCCTGCAGCCAGCCAACGACATTGCCGCCGGCAAAGACGATGATCGCGACACCGGCGATCACCATGGCGAGGAAATTCTTCAGCGCGTTCAGCCGGTGATAATCGCCGCCCTTGGACAGGCCAAGCACGGCCAGCATCATAATGCCCATGCCGGCGCCAAAGAAGCCGCCATAGATGGCGGTAGCAAACTGGCCGAGAAGGCCGAGCGGACCGGCCGGGGCGCCGTCTGCCGCCGTTTTCGGCCGCAGCAGCGGACCGGCGGCGAAGATCAGCGTCGCGGCGATCAGGAGCCAGGGGACCAGCGCCCGGAAGGACGGATTGGACAGCGACAAAAGGATCAGCGCACCAGCAAGCCCGCCGATCAGCGACAGCAGGCCCAGAATGGCGGCCTCGCGCCGGTCCGCCCAGATTTCCTTTGAATAGGCGAGTGCTGATGTAACATAGCCTGGAAACTGGACGATGGAGGAGGTGGCATTGGCAACGATCGGCGGCAGTCCGGCCAGCGTCATGGCGCCGAATGTCAGAAAAATGCCGCCGCCGGCCACCGCATTGACGGCGCTCGACAGGAAGCCTGCCATGAAGAGCAGGATGGCAGTGGATATGGACATGGCGCTCCTCCAGCGGTTGAATCCGGCATAGCGCGCAGTTTCACCGGCGGCAAGACGCGGAAATCATCCTTCGCCGGCTTGCAGCAGGGAGAATTTTTGTCGTGCGGGGATGACAAACGCTGCGCTTTGGTGTATTCGCCCGACCGGTTCGGGAAAAATCCCGTCAGCCGAAAACAAAGAATGGTGAATTCGCTCCTGTTTCTCTTCGGTGAGAAGCAAAACCCTGAGGCGCCTCTTGCGAGGTCTGGTCCGACGGGTTCATCGAGCGCTCTGGCTGTTGCAGAAGAACTTGAGAAGGTTAGGCCCATGAACATCATCCAGCAGCTGGAAGCCGAACAGGCCGCCAAGATTGCCGCCAAGCGTACGCTTCCGGAATTTTCGGCAGGCGACACCGTCCGCGTCAACGTTCGCGTCACGGAAGGCACCCGTACCCGTATCCAGGCCTATGAAGGCGTTTGCATTGCCCGCTCCGGCGGCGGCATCAACGAAAGCTTCACGGTCCGCAAGATTTCCTACGGCGAAGGCGTCGAGCGCGTTTTCCCGGTTTACTCCCCGATGGTCGAAGGCGTCGAAATCGTTCGCCGCGGTAAGGTCCGTCGCGCCAAGCTGTACTACCTGCGCGATCGCCGCGGCAAGTCGGCTCGTATCGTTGAAGACACCGGCGTTCGCGCCCGCAAGCTGAACGACGCCGAACGCGCCGCCGTTCAGGAAGAAAAGGCACGCCTGGAAGCTGAAAAGGTCGCAGCAGCACAGGCTCTGGCCGCCGAAAAGGCAGCCGCCGAAGCCGCAGCTGCAGAAGCCAAGGCTGCTGAAGCCAAGGCAGCCGAGGAAGCTGCTGCAGCCGCCGCCGAGCCGGCAGCAGAATAAGCTTCAATCCCTTGGGATTGTCGGACATTTTTGAAAGGCGGTCTTCGGGCCGCCTTTTTCTTTGGGGGAATGGGAATGGACGATTATCTCAAGACAAACCTTTTGAACTGGGACGACCGGGCGTCACTGCACGCCACCGATACGACCGGAAGCTACCGCATTGACCGGGTGCTTTCCGGCGGCTCGTCGCTGCATGCGCTGGAAGCCGGCGAGATCGGCGATATCGCGGGCAAGGACATCGTCCACCTGCAATGTCATATCGGGCTCGATACGCTGAGCCTCAAACATCTGGGTGCACGCTCCGTCACCGGGCTCGATTTTTCCCCGGTCGCCATCGCTGCGGCGCGGGATTTTGCTCAAAGGGCAGAGACCGAGGCAACCTTCGTCGAGGCCTCGGTCTATGACGCGCCGCAAGCGCTGGAACACCGGACCTACGATATCGTCTTCGTCACCTGGGGCGCCATCCACTGGCTGCCGGATATTTTCAAATGGGCTGGTGTCGTTTCCACCCTGCTGCGGCCGGGCGGCCGGCTCTATCTGCTCGACGGTCATCCAAGGATGTATCAGTACGAAGGCGCTGAGAACGGCCGCCTGTCGCTTGCCTATGGCTGGCGCACGCCCGCCGATCAGCCGCTATTGTTTGAGGAAACCCATACCTATACCGGCGACGAGAGACCGCTCACCCATCAACGCATGTATGAATGGCTGCACCCGGTCAGCGATACCGTCAACGCGCTCCTGAAAGCCGGAATGACTCTCGACTTCCTCAACGAACACGAAATCCTCACCTGGCGGCATTATCCGGCCATGATCGAGACCGGCGAAGACCAGTTCGAACAGGCGCCGGGCCTGCCGCGTATTCCGCTGTCGTTTTCGATCGGGGCGACGAAGGTGCGGTGATCGATCGGCTGACCATCTTGATAAATGTACGGCATTACCGTACATTTATCACTGATGAAAATCCGTTCCGTCCGACACAAGGGATTAAAGCGCTACATCGAGGACGATGATGCGAAGGGTATCCGGCCGGACCTGATCAACCGTGTGCGCAATATTCTGGCCATGCTGATTTCAGCTGTAGATATTGACGGCATAAACGGTCCGCCCGGCTGGCGCATCCATCGCCTGACCGGGGACCGCGCGGGAACTTGGAGTATCTCAGCCTCTGGAAACTGGCGGATCACGTTCGAGCTTGAAGATGGCGAAATAGGAAGTCTGGACTTGGAGGACTATCACTGATGACTGAAATCGTTGAAAAAATCGGTATGACGCCACCGCATGTGGGTGCGTTCATTCGCGAGGAAATCTTGGACGAACTCGGTCTATCGGTTCTCAAAGCGGCAGAAGTGCTTGGCGTGCGCCGCGCGACCCTTTCGGATCTCGTAAACGAGAAAGCCTCGCTATCGCCTGAAATGGCATTGCGGATCGAAAAAGCATTCGGCGTGAGCATGGATACGCTATTGAAAATGCAAGCCTGGTACGACACCGTAACCATGCGTCAGCACGCCGATGAAATTCGGGTGGAGCGTTACAGCCCGAGATATTGAACGGGACCGCGAATAGTCTTGCCAGCCCGCTGGCATCTGTGACAGGTTCCGGTCGCCACAATTCTGGAGCCGCCCATGTTTTTCCGCCGCACCCTTCTCGCCGGCCTGACCGCCCTTGTTCTTTCTCCTTTGAATTCTGTGGCCGCCGGTCTGCCGGATCTTGGCGGACGCACTGTCACCGTGGTCACCGAGAATGCCTATCCGCCGCTGCAATTCGTCGATGCGAAGAGTGGCAAGGCGACCGGCTGGGAATATGATGCGATGGAAGAGATCGCCAAGCGGCTGAATTTCAAGCTGGAAATCCAGAACACGTCCTGGGATGCGATGATCCAGTCGGTGTCCGACGGCCAATACGATATCGGCATGACCGGCATCACCATCAAGGACGAGCGCAAGGCGAAGGTGGATTTCTCCGATCCATACATGCGCTCGCAGCAGTTCATGCTGGTGCGCGGCGACGAGAGCCGCTTCACCGATGCCAAGACATTTGGTGCTTTCACGGACGGCCTGGTCGGCGCCCAGCCCGGCACCTCGCCGTTCTACACCGCTGTTTACGAGATGCTTGATGGCAACGAGCAAAACCCGCGCGTCAAACTGTTCGAGACATTCGGCGCGACGGTGCAGGCCCTGAAGGCCGGCGATGTCGATGTCGTGCTGACTGACAGCGTTGCCGCCAAGGGGTATGTCGATTCCTCGGCCGGTGGCCTGAAGGTGGTCGGCGGGCCGCTCGGAACCGAGGATTTCGGCTTCATCTTCAAAAAGGGTTCCGATCTGGTCGCGCCGGTTAATGCCGCGATTGCGGCACTGAAGGCGGATGGCACGCTCGACAAGCTGAACCAGAAATGGTTCGTCGATTACAAGATGGGCGAATGATCGCCCGCCGATGACGCCTGCGCACGACACATCTCAAAAGGGCGACTATCCCTGGTGGCTGGTCGCCCTTGCCGTGATCGCCGTGGCGCTGGCCGTGGTGATCATGTCCAGTGGTGTGTACCGCCAGGTCTTCGCCATTGTTTCCACCGGTATCGGCATCACCATTTTCGTCACTTTGTGCGGCTTTTTCTTCGCCACGGTGCTCGGGCTCGCCATCGCGCTGATGGCGCTGTCGGACCGGGCAACGCTGCGCCAGATCGCCCGTTTCTACACCGAGGTGATCCGCGGCATCCCGATTCTGGTTCTGCTGTTCTACATCGCCTTTGCCGGCGCCCCCGCCCTGGTCGCCGCCATCAATTTTCTCCTCTCGCCGCTGATTTCCGCCGGTGCCATGGAGCCGATGGTGGTGCGCGACCTCTCCCTGATGTGGCGGGCGATCATCGCGCTTTCGATCGGCTATTCTGCCTTCATCGCCGAAGTGTTCCGTGCTGGCATCCTGTCGGTCGACAAGGGGCAGATCGAGGCGGCCAAGGCGCTCGGCCTGTCGCGCTATCAACGCTTCCGGCTGGTCGTCTTCCCCCAGGCCATCCGCATCATCCTGCCGCCGCTCGGCAATGATTTCGTGGCAATGGTCAAGGATAGCTCCCTGGTCTCCGTCCTCGGCGTCGCCGATATCACCCAGGCAGGCAAGATCTACGCATCCGGCTCGTTCCGCTTCTTCGAAACCTATTCGATCGTGGCATATATTTATCTGATCCTGACGGTCGGCCTGTCGCTCGGTTTGCGGCGGCTGGAACAGAGACTACGGAAAGGGCAGAGGGCATAGGTTGACTGCCGCAACCCTCTTCTCCCCAGCGGGGAGAAGGTGCCCGAAGGGCGGATGAGGGGGCGGAACGCCTCCGATTTCGTGGAAAGACCCCCTCATCGCCTTACTGCGTTCGGCACATCTCCCCGCTGAGGAGAAGGGGGAGATGGCGTGCACCACCACTTTCATCTGTCTAATTGCCGAACCGTCAAAATATTGCTATATCCGCCTCCATGGAATCCAAATTCGGATGTTACGAGCAGAAAATCGTCGTGCTGCAGGACCACAAGCGTCTGCCGGCACGGTTTTTTGCGTGCGTTTCCGGCGCGTTGAGCAGCCGGCTTATCTGACCGCCGGGGCTTGACCCGGCCGGGTGACCGGCGCCTTCGCCGGAATTTTCCTTTTTCACAATGCCCGAACTTCTTCACAATGCCCAAACTTCACAATGGATGCACAGCCATGAGCGCACCGCGTACCCTCTACGACAAGATCTGGGACGACCATCTGGTCGATCAGCAGGATGACGGAACCTGTCTTCTCTATATCGATCGCCATCTCGTTCACGAAGTGACGAGCCCGCAGGCGTTCGAAGGCCTTCGCTTGACGAACCGTCAGGTCCGGGCTCCGCAAAAGACGCTGGCAGTCGTCGATCACAATGTGCCGACCTCGCCGGATCGCCATCTTGGCATCAAGAACGAGGAAAGCCGGATCCAGGTCGAGGCGCTCGCCCAGAATGCGGCCGATTTCGGCGTTGAATATTATTCGGCCAGCGATATCCGCCAGGGCATCGTCCACATTGTCGGGCCGGAACAGGGCTTTACCCTGCCGGGCATGACCATCGTCTGCGGCGATAGCCACACGTCCACGCACGGCGCTTTCGGCGCACTGGCCCACGGTATCGGCACGTCCGAGGTCGAGCACGTGCTTGCCACCCAGACGCTGATCCAGAAGAAGGCCAAGAACATGCTGGTGCGTGTCGATGGCGTTCTGCCGGAACATGTCACCGCCAAGGATATCATTCTTGCGATCATCGGCGAGATCGGCACGGCCGGCGGTACCGGCAGCGTCATCGAATTTGCCGGCGAAGCCATCCGCGCGCTGTCGATGGAAGGCCGCATGACGGTCTGCAACATGACGATCGAAGGCGGTGCCCGTGCGGGCCTGATCGCGCCGGACGAAAAGACCTTCGAATATATCAAGGGAAAACCGCGCGCGCCGAAGGGCGAGGATCTCGAAAAGGCCATCGCCTACTGGAAGACGCTGCAGACCGACGAAGGCGCGCATTATGACCGCGTCGTCGTTTTGAATGCCGCCGACCTTCCTCCGATCGTGTCCTGGGGTTCCTCGCCGGAAGACGTCATTTCTGTTCAGGGCATCGTGCCGAACCCGGACGAAATCGCCGACGAAAACAAGCGCACCTCCAAGTGGCGCGCGCTCGATTATATGGGCCTGAAGCCGGGCACGAAGATCACCGATATCACGATCGACCGCGTCTTCATCGGCTCCTGCACCAATGGCCGCATCGAGGACCTGCGCGAAGTCGCCAAGGTCGTCGAAGGCAGGACCGTTGCCTCGACGGTTTCGGCGATGATCGTTCCCGGCTCCGGCCTCGTCAAGGAACAGGCGGAGGCCGAAGGTCTCGACGTGATCTTCAAGGCAGCCGGTTTCGACTGGCGCGAGCCCGGGTGCTCCATGTGTCTCGCCATGAACGACGACCGCCTGAAGCCCGGCGAACGCTGCGCCTCCACCTCCAACCGCAACTTCGAAGGCCGCCAGGGCTTCAAGGGCCGCACACACCTCGTCTCGCCTGCGATGGCTGCTGCGGCGGCGGTCTCGGGCCATTTCGTCGATATCCGCGACTGGAAATGAGGTTTCTACCCTCCCCTTGAGGGGGAGGGTCGGACCGCAGGTCCGGGGTGGGGTGATCTGCCGCCTGCCTCAACGTTTGCGGTCGTCACCCCCACCCGCAGCTTTGCTGCGACCTCCCCCCTCAAGGGGGAGGCGGAAAGACGACAATGACCCGGAATTCCAACCACCGCCGCCTCATCATCCTCCGCCACGCCAAGTCCGCCTGGCCCGATGGTGTCATCGACGAGGAGCGTCCGCTGTCTGATCGCGGACGCAAGGCGGCCCCCGTCATCGGCGCCTATATGGCACGTGAAAAACTGATCCCCGATCTCGCCCTCGTATCACCGGCCCGCCGCGCACGGGAGACTTGGCAGCTTGTCCATGAGGCTTTGCCGGACGGCGTAGCGGAGCGTCCGGCTGCCGGTCTTTACGAGGTTCCTGCAGACAATATTCTTGCGGTGATCCAGGCTACCGAACAAAATATCCGCACCCTGCTGCTTGTCGGGCATAATCCGGGCTTGGAGGACCTTGCGTCGTTGCTCGTGAAAGATGGCGATGCCGGTGCTGTCGCCAGGATACGCGAAAAATTCCCGACGGCCGGTCTTGCGGTGATCGATTTCGAGATCGGCGGATGGGATGCGGTTGCAGCAGGGACCGGGTATCTTGAGCGGTTCGTGACGCCGCGTTTTCTGGGCTGACGGCGCTCGCGCTACAGGACTTTGACCACCGTGCCCCGCCGCATGAACCGCAAGAGCCGCTTCATGGCCGGCAGGCTGACCGCCACGCAGCCTTCCGTCGGCGGATAGCCTGGTTTGGCAAGGTGGAAGAAGATCGCCGAGCCGCCATTTCGTTTGCGGCTGCGCAGGTTCCAGTCCATCACCAGGCAGACATCATAGAGCTTGTCATCCCGGCACATCTTTTCGTGGCTTGGCGTGAATGGCACGCTGACGGGACGGTTATAAAGCGCGTGGCGGGGTTCGTCGCACCAAAGCAAGTCCTTCGGCGTGAAGCGCAGCGGCAGGGCGGTTTGCAGGCGGGTGATGCGGTCATGGCGGACATAGCCGCCGATCAGGCGCATGGGCGCGATCGGGGTGGCGCCGTCGCCTTCGCGCTTGCGCGCCGTCGTGCCGCTGCGGCCGATGGCGGCCTCCTCGGTGCGTCCGGCAAAGGTCACGAGCGCGCGCGTTGGATTTCCGGGCTTGGTCCTGACGGTGATGGTGCGGGCGGACCTCGCAACCTTTCGGGGTTTCAATCGCATTTTGCTCACAGTTTTTTGCGTTGTGCGTGATCTGAAACATAACAATAGCACTACACAATATGTAACAACCGGGTGAAAGCTTCCGCTGCTTGTCAAAAGCACCGATTGGGTTAGTTTCAACCGGAAGCAAGGAGAAAGACCCATGTCGGCCCGCACCATTCTTCTCGTCGATGACGACAACGACCTGCGCGAAACACTGGTGGAGCAGCTTGCCCTCTACGAGGAATTCACCATTCTGCAGGAATCGACGGCGGCCAAGGGCATCAATACCGCCCGCAACCAGCAGATCGCACTTCTGGTGATGGATGTCGGCCTGCCGGATATGGATGGCCGCGAGGCGGTCAAGCTTCTGCGCAAGGGCGGGTTCAAGCCGCCGATCATCATGCTGACCGGCCACGATACCGACAGCGATACGATCCTCGGCCTGGAAGCCGGCGCCAACGACTATGTCACCAAGCCCTTCCGCTTTGCCGTGCTTCTCGCCCGCATCCGGGCGCAGCTGCGCCAGCACGAGCAGAGCGAAGACGCCACCTTCACTGTCGGCCCCTACACGTTCAAACCCGGCCAGAAGCTCCTGACGCTGGAAAACGGCCAGAAAATCCGGCTCACCGAAAAGGAAGCGGCGATCATCCGCTATCTCTATCGCGCCGAGCAGAAGGTCGTGACCCGCGATGTGCTCCTGGAAGAGGTCTGGGGCTATAATTCCGGCGTTACCACCCATACGCTGGAGACCCATGTCTACCGGCTGCGCCAGAAAATCGAACGCGACCCTTCCAATGCGGAGATTTTGGTGACAGAGAATGGCGGCTACAAGATAGTTCCCTAACGCCTGAGGCTTGATCCCATCCGGTGTCATGCCTCGCTTCGAGGTATCCCTTTGTCGCTGAACGACGATATCGCCCTTTTGTCCCTCGTGCCGCTGTTTGCGAATATCGATGACGACAAGCTGCGGCTGATCGCCTTCGGTGCCGAGCGCCGGCGCCTCAACAGGGGGCAGCAGTTGTTTCGCGAGGGCGCGCCGGCCGATTGCGCCTATGCCATTGCCAGCGGCTCCGTCACGCTGACGCGCCATCTCGTCGATGGCCGTGTCGAGGTGGTCGACACCGTTGGGCGCGGCACGCTGTTGTCCGAGTTGGCGATGATTTCCTTTGTCGAGCGCAAGTTCACGGCGACCGCCGAGGAAGACAGCGAAGTCATCCGCATCAACCGGCCGTTGTTTCGCCGCATGCTGGAGGAATATCCGGAGGTCGCGGTCGTCGTCGAGGGCCGGATCAAGGCAAACCTGCAGGCGATGATCAGCGCCATGCAGAAGCTCGCGCCGAAATTCGGATAGGCGTTTCCTTGCAAGAGCGTTTCCTTTGAGGAGACAGTGTGTTTCGATTGTCGCGCGTCCGCAGCCGCGACTTGCTCTTTCGCGCGCGGTAGTTCTTCCCCATCTATCGGACAACACATCGCCATTAGCGGGATAGACAATCATGAAGAAAATCGGATTCCTTTCGTTCGGGCACTGGTCGCCCTCGCCGCAATCGGGCACGCGCTCGGCTGGTGACGCGCTGCTGCAGTCGATCGATCTGGCTGTTGCCGCCGAAGAGCTGGGCGCCGACGGCGCCTATGTCCGCGTCCACCATTTTGCCCGGCAGCTTGCCGCGCCCTTTCCGCTTCTGGCCGCCATCGGTGCCCGGACGAAGTCGATCGAGATCGGCACGGCCGTGATCGACATGCGCTATGAAAATCCGCTCTATATGGCCGAAGATGCCGGCAGCGCCGACCTGATATCGAACGGCCGCCTGCAGCTGGGCATCAGCCGCGGTTCGCCCGAGCAGGTGATCGACGGCTGGCGCTATTTCGGATTTGAGCCGCAGGACGGCGCAAGCGATGCCGACATGGCCCGCGCGCATACGCAAGCGTTTCTGGAGGTTTTGAAAGGCCAGGGCTTTGCCCAGCCCAACCCGCGTCCGATGTTTCCCAATCCGCCGGGCCTGCTGCGGCTTGAGCCGCATTCGGAAGGCTTGCGCGAGCGCATCTGGTGGGGTGCGAGCTCGAATGCCACGGCGATCTGGGCTGCCAAGCTCGGCATGAACCTGCAGAGCTCGACGTTGAAGAACGACGAAACCGGCGAGCCCTTCCACGTCCAGCAGGCCGCGCAGATCCGCGCCTACCGCCAGGCCTTCCAGGAGGCGGGCCATGCGCGCACGCCGCGCGTGTCGGTCAGCCGTAGCATTTTCCCGCTGGTCGATGACCGCGACCGCGCCTATTTCGGTGGCGCCAGCAAGGAAAGCGATACGATCGGTTATATCGATGACCAGACACGGGCGATCTTCGGCCGCTCCTATGCCGCAGAACCCGAAGCGCTCATCCGGCAGCTGGCTGAGGACGAGGCAATCGCGGAGGCTGATACCCTGCTCCTCACCGTCCCGAACCAGCTGGGCGTGGATTACAACGCCCATGTCATCGAGGCGGTCTTGAAGCATATCGCCCCGGCGCTGGGCTGGCGGTAGGATCTGCTACCGGCATTGATCAGGCGCGGCCTTATCCATCAGGAAAGCCGCGCCCGATTCAGCCTCTGTACGAGGCTCTAAAGATCGAAATGAGCGATGACCGGGACGTGGTCGGAAGGGCGTTCCCAACCGCGGGCTTCCTTTAGGATGTCGACGCGGGTCAGGTGCGGGGAAAGGTCGGCGGATGACCAGACATGGTCGAGGCGGCGGCCCTTATTGGCCGCTTCCCAGTCCTTGGCGCGGTAGCTCCACCAGGTATAGAGCTTTTCCGGCGATGGCGTATGCTGGCGCATCAGATCCACCCAGCCGCCGCCGGTGAGTACTGCCGTCAGGCCTTCGGTCTCGATCGGCGTATGGCTGACGATCTTTAAGAGTTGCTTGTGCGACCAGACATCGTGCTCCAGCGGCGCGATGTTGAGATCGCCGACGAGGATGGAGGAGATTCCCGCCTCGCTTTCGGCATGCAGCAGCTTCATCTCGTTGATGAAATCGAGCTTGTGGCCGAATTTCTGGTTGATCGTCCGGTCCGGCTCGTCGCCTCCGGCCGGTACATAGAAATTGTGGAGGCGGATTCTCTTGCCGGATTTTTCAAACACCACCGAGAGATGCCGGGCATCGCCGACGCCGCAATAGTCGCGCCGGTCGGTCAGCTCATGCAATGGCAGCCGGGAAATGGTGGCGACGCCGTGATAGCCTTTCTGGCCATGGATCGCGATGTGCTCGTAACCCAGCGCCCTGAGCGGCGTGAAGGGGAAGAGGTCGTTGGTGACCTTGGTTTCCTGCAGGCAGAGAATATCGGGGGCTGCCGTCTTCAGGAGATGCTCGACCAGCGGCATGCGCAGGCGCACCGAATTGATGTTCCAGGTCGCGATCGACAATGCCATGCAAGGATTCTTTCCGTGAAAATGCTGCGTGAAAACGAACGCCGCCTTGCGCATTCGCCTAAGAGGTCTTGGAGGCGTTCATCTGCGCTCAAGCCCGTTTTGATCGCCGCTAACGGTGATATCTGTTGCCGCTCAGCTTTTCAATTGCCGCGATCCCGCTTCAGGATGCAGCTTTGCGCAGCGCGTAAAACCCGGTGGCCTTGCGGTTTTATCACCGCGAGGGGTTTGCCCGGACCGTCCGTATGTTCGGAGCAGCATTCTGCTCGAAGGCAGGGATGTCGATGACGTCATGACGGTGCGCCGCACAAAGGCGGCGCACCGGACGGGTGGCTTTGAACCTCAAGACCCCTGAACGGACAGGAGCTGTAAAATCACTGTTTGGGAATCTGGAAGACCTTGTCGTCCATCGGCACGCCGTTCTTGACGTTGAAGATCATCACCGAGGTGTCCTTCTTCTGCGCGTCGGTGATGGTCCACTGGCGCAGGTCGTAGGTCTTCGGGTCAAACATCAGGGTGATCGTCGCATCGCCGAAGATGGTGCGGTCACCGAGCACGATGGTGATCAGGTCCGGCTCTTCCTTGACATCGCGAACCATCTTGCCGCTCAGGTCGATCTCGTCCGACAGGAGCAGCTTCAGCGGGGTCTTTGACAGGGGATAGACGTCCCAGGTCTTCATTTTCTGGTTGCCGATGACCACGGTCCGGCCGTCGGAAATCACCCGCATTGGCGAGGGGGCATCATAGTTGAAGCGGATTTTTCCGGGGCGGCTGATGAAGAACTTGCCGCCGGTCTGTTCGCCGCGCGGGCCGAACTGTACGAACTCGCCGCTCATGGTTTTGACCGAGGCGAAATGGTTGGCGATCTTTTGCGCGACAACTGACTGCTGCGCCTGCGCGGGTTCGATGGGCATGCCGATGAAGGCCAGGGCAGCGACAACGGCAAGACCGCCGACGAAGGTGCGGCGTGACAAAGACAGACGTTTCGTATCCTGTTCAAAATGGCCGGTTCCGGTGTCTGTCATCGCAATCTCCTTCATTTCCAGTCTCATGTGGAGCGCAAGTACGGCACCTTCAAGGCCTTTGCCGCGCGCATCGTCATTTCGCCGTGAGGCCATTCCCGGCAGGGCTTCGCCGGGAATGCCGCTTTGCCGTCAACGGCTTGCTTCAAGATTTATCGGCCGGTGATGTCGCTTTCGGTCGGCACCAGGATTTCGCGCTTGCCCGCATGGTTGGCGGCACCGATGATGCCTTCCTGCTCCATGCGCTCGATCAGCGAGGCCGCCCGGTTATACCCGATGCCGAGACGGCGCTGGACATAGGATGTGGACGCCTTGCCGTCGCGCAGAACGATGGCGACCGCCTGGTCATAGGGGTCGTCGGATTCGGCAAGGTTGGCGGTGCCGGCCGGGCCGCTGCCGCCTTCGCCGTCATCGTCGTCATCCTCGGTGATGGCGTCGAGATATTGCGGCGAGCCCTGCGTCTTCAGATATTTGACGACATCCTCGACCTCGGTGTCGGAAACGAACGGGCCATGCACACGCTGGATGCGGCCGCCACCGGCCATATAGAGCATGTCACCCATGCCGAGCAGCTGTTCGGCGCCCTGTTCGCCGAGAATGGTGCGGCTGTCGATCTTCGACGTGACCTGGAAGGAGATACGGGTCGGGAAGTTGGCCTTGATCGTGCCGGTGATGACATCGACCGACGGACGCTGCGTTGCCATGATCACGTGGATACCGGCGGCGCGCGCCATCTGCGCCAGGCGCTGGACGGCCCCTTCGATATCCTTGCCGGCCACCATCATCAGGTCGGCCATTTCGTCGATGATGACGACGATATAGGGCATCGGCTGCAGGTCGAATTCTTCCGTCTCGTAGACGGCCTCGCCGGTCTGGCGGTCAAAGCCGGTCTGGACGGTGCGGCTGATCTGCTCGCCCTTGGCCATGGCCTGCTCGACACGCGAATTGAAGCCGTCGATGTTGCGCACGCCGATCTTCGACATCTTCTTGTAGCGCTCTTCCATCTCGCGCACGGTCCATTTCAGCGCGACGACCGCCTTCTTCGGATCGGTGACGACAGGCGAGAGCAGGTGCGGAATGCCGTCATAGACGGAGAGTTCGAGCATCTTCGGATCGATCATGATCAACCGGCACTGCTCCGGCTTCAGCCGGTAGAGGATCGACAGGATCATGGTGTTGATGGCAACCGATTTACCCGAGCCGGTTGTACCGGCAACGAGCAGATGCGGCATCTTGGCGATATCGACGATGACGGGTTCGCCGCCGATCGTCTTGCCGAGCGCCATGGCAAGACGGGTCTTGCTGGTCTCGAAATCGCGCGAGCCGATCAACTCGCGCAGGTAAACGGTCTCGCGGCGCTGGTTCGGCAGTTCGATGCCGATGGCGTTGCGGCCGGGAACCACGGCGACGCGGGCGGCGATCGCCGACATCGAGCGGGCGATATCGTCGGCCAGGCCGATGACGCGGGACGACTTGATGCCCGGTGCGGGTTCAAGCTCGTACATGGTGACCACAGGCCCCGGGCGGACATGGATGATCTCGCCCTTGACGCCAAAATCCTCCAGCACGCCTTCCAGCATGCGGGCATTCTGTTCCAGCGCATCGGCAGACAGGGTTGCGTCGCGGGCGACATTTTTCGGCTCGGCGAGGAAATGCAGCGGCGGCAGGGTGAAATCGTCATCATCGGAAACCAGCGAGGCCTGCGCCTCGCGCTCGATGCGCTGGCCGGTCTTGGGGCGCGGGGCGGCCGGAACGACGCGGGCGGTCGCCTGCGGCATCGCCGGCTTGCGCGGTGCCGGAACTGGCGCCCAGTCGGCGGCGGGATCGATGTCATCGTCGTCGTCGGGCATGATGTCGGTGGAGGCGCGGCGGTTGTCAAGAACGGGGAAATCATCGTCCTCATCATCCATCGACATCGGAGGGGCGTCCACGGCGCGGCGCTCGGAGCGGTCGAGAGACGGTTCGACCCGCTCGGAGCGGGCAATGGGCTTTGGACGCGACGGCTCGTTCAGCGTGCCGAATTCATCACCGTTGAAATCATAGGGTTCGTCATAGTCGCGCGTTGCCGGCTTGCGGCGGCCGGTCAGGCCGAACAGGCGGCGGATGCGGGCCTGGGCGGTAAAGCGCATATGGGTGAGCGCGCCGGCCATCACCATGATGATGCCTTCGGATTCGTCGTCTTCCGATTCGTCGCTGACGGTGCGGGCCTTGCTGGGCGCGGGTGCCTTAACGTCGATCTCGTCCTGCGGATCGGATACGCCGATGAGGCCGGCGCTGTAGATCAGGAAATAGGCGGCAGGAAGCGTGAAGAGAACGGCGAGCACCGTGCCGAACGTGCCGCTCGGGTAGGTGCCGGTGAAAAGGGCCGGAAAGCGCAGGATCATGTCGCCGAAGACGCCGCCAAGGCCGTTTGGCAGCGGCCAGGTGACCGGGGCCGGAATGCAGCTGAGCGCTGCGGACGCCAAGACCGAGCCCAAGAACCAGGCACCGCCACGCTTGACGATATGATCGAAGGGCTTGGCCATGATCAGCACCAGGCCCCAGGCAACCACGGGCAGCAGCGACACGACGCTGGCAATGCCGAAGAACTGCATGAAGATATCGGCAAAGGCAGCGCCGGTATAGCCGAGCAGATTGGTCGGGGCATCGGCGGTCGCATAGGAGAAGCTGGGGTCAGCGACATTCCAGGTCGATAGAGCGGCGATTGCGAAGCCGAGCGCGGCGAAAATTGCAAACCCCGCCAGGGCGGCGATCTGCTTCCAGACGAATGTGGAAAGCACAAACCGGTTGGAACGGTTGTCGTATACCGCCTGATTGCTTCTGCTCATGATGACCTGCTGCCTGTTATTCCGGAAAAACGCCATGCGCGCATGTTTCCAAGGTAAGCAGAGGAGGGTTAAAGCCCTATTAACCTTGACGCTTCGTTTACGTGAAAGAGGGCTGAGAGGCCAGTTTTCACCACTGGAACCGGTTTTGCGGCGGGCGAAGACCGTCTGAGAGCAAAAAAAAGACCCGGACGGGAGGTCCGGGTCAAAAGCGGTCGCGCACGAGGCGAAACCGCGACGGGACTGGTTGCGGAGCCGGTTTGCCGGCTCCGCAGGTTGCTTACGAGTGGTAGGCGGCTTCGCCGTGCGAGGAAAGATCGAGACCTTCGCGTTCGGCTTCGACCGGAACACGCAGACCGACGACCACATCGACGATCTTGTAGAGGATCGCCGAGCCGATGCCGCACCAGGCGATGGTGACGAGAACGGCATAGAGCTGCGTCATGAACTGGCCGCCCATGGTGACGCCGTCGGCATAACCGATGCCGCCGAGCGAGGACGAGGCGAAGATGCCGGTGGCCAATGCACCAAACAGACCGCCGATGCCATGGACGCCGAACACGTCTGCCGTGTCGTCATAGCCGAACTTGTTCTTCACCACGGAGACGAAGAAGTAGCACAGCGGCGAAACGATTAGACCCATGACGATCGCACCCATCGGGCCGACAATGCCGGCGGCGGGGGTGACGGCGACGAGGCCGGCGATCATGCCGGAAGCGGCACCAAGCATGGACGCCTTGCCGCGGGTGAAGGTTTCAACCAGCGACCAGGAGATGATGGCAGCGGCTGTCGCGATGAAGGTGTTGACGGTGGCCAGCATTGCGCCGCCCGAGGCTTCGAGGTTGGAACCGGCATTGAAGCCGAACCAGCCGACCCAGAGCATGGCAGCACCGACAAGCGTCAGTGTCATGGAATGCGGAGCCATCATGTCCTTGCCGAAGCCTGTGCGCTTGCCGACCATGATCGCGCCGATCAGACCGGCAACGCCGGCGTTGATGTGAACGACCGTGCCGCCGGCGAAGTCGAGCGCGCCCCAGCCGAAGATCAGGCCGTTTGCGTCCCAGACCATGTGGGCGATCGGGAAGTAGACGAAGGTTGCCCACAGGACGCAGAACAGGACCGCAGCCGAGAACTTGATGCGTTCGGCAAAGGCGCCGACGATCAGGGCGGGCGTGATGGCCGCGAAGGTCATCTGGAACATGATGAAGATCATTTCCGGAATGACGACGCCATCAGAGAACGTGGCGGCGGTGGAATCCATGGTGACGCCCGAGAGGAACATCTTGGCCGTGCCGCCCCAATAGGGCGATGTCGAGCCGCCGAAGGCGAAGGAATAGCCGTAGATGACCCAGATCAGCATGACGGCGGAGCCGGCAACGGTGCACTGCATCAGGACCGAGAGCATGTTCTTGGCGCGTACGAGGCCGCCGTAGAACAGGCCAAGGCCTGGGATGAGCATGAACAGGACGAGGATGGTGCAGACGAACATGAAGGCGGTATCGCCCTTGTCCGGAACCGGTGCGGCGGCGACTGCTTCGGCTGCTGCCGGGGCGGCTTCCTGCGCAAAGGCGACGGCCGGAGCGAGAAGAGCTGCGGCTGCAGCGCCCACGCGTCCAAGAGAGGTAGAAAGTTTAAATGAAGACATTGACATGTAGCTCCCTGAACGGCCGTGACTTACAGCGCTTCTGTGTCGGTTTCGCCGGTACGAATGCGCACGGCATGGTCAATCGAGTAGACGAAGATCTTGCCGTCGCCGATCTGGCCGGTCTTGGCTGACGTGGCGATCGCTTCCACGGCCTTGTCGACGATTTCGGTGGCAACGGCGATTTCGATCTTCAGTTTTGGCAGGAAGCTCACGGCATATTCGGTGCCGCGGTAAATTTCCGTATGTCCCTTCTGACGTCCGTAACCCTTCACTTCGGTCACGGTCAGGCCTTGGATGCCAACGGCAGTGAGGGCTTCGCGAACCTCATCGAGCTTGAACGGCTTGATAATGGCCATCACAATTTTCATCTGGTTTCCCATCCTTGTTCCACTTTCGGCTCGGGGCCGTCTCTCCTTGCCGCCGAGCACATTTCCCCAACGACTGCTCTTAGCTATTCAAGGGGCGTGCCAGTTTGGGAGTGGATGGGTAAGTCCATGAAAAGACACGGAAATGCCACATTCCGCCGGTGACTTGCGGCGGAATGTCAAAAATTTGTCAAATTAAAAGATGAAAAAATAGGCTGAATCGAAAAATTGGCGCTTTTTTATTCAGATGCCTTTTTCCGGATCAGGCCTTCCTGGGCAACGGACGCGATGAGCATCCCGGAGCGATCAAAAAGGCTGCCACGCGTCATACCGCGTGCACCGAAAGCGCTGGGGCTGTCTTGCGTGTAGAGCAGCCAGTCGTCCATGCGGCAGGGGCGATGGAACCACATGGCATGGTCGAGGCTCGCCACCTGCAGGTCGCGGTCAAACACCGAGGTGCCGTGCGCGTAAAGTGCGGTATCCAGCAGGGTCATGTCGGAGATATAGGCAAGCACCGCCGCCTGGATATGGCGCTCGTCCGGAACGGTGCCGACGGCTTTCACCCAGACGTCCTGCGACGGCTCCAGCTTGTCGCGCGAAAAATAGTGTTTCAGCGAAACCGGGCGGATCTCGATCGGCCTTGGCCGCTCCCAGTAACGGCGGACGGCTTCCGGCGCATTGGCGAGATATTTTTCCTTAATATCCTGTTCGCCCATCAGCGTTTCCGGCGGCGCGAGATCCGGCATGGTGATCTGGTGGTCGAAGCCCTCCTCGTCGAACTGGAAGGAGGCCGAGAGCGAGAAGATCGCCTTGCCATGCTGGATGGCAACGACGCGGCGGGTGGCAAAGCTCGATCCGTCGCGGATGCGGTCGACATCGTAGATGATCGGCACGGCGGGATCGCCCGGCCGCATGAAATAGGCGTGCAGCGAATGCACATAGCGGCCTTCGCTGACGGTGCGCTGGGCTGCCACCAGCGCCTGGCCGATCACTTGTCCGCCGAACACGCGCTGCCAGCCGACCTGCGGCGAGCGGCCGCGAAACAGGTTCTCCTCCAGCTTCTCCAGATCCAGCGTCTGCAACAGGACGTCCATCGGGGCGGGGTTTTCGGCAGGGCGCGGCATTTCGGCAATCTCCTGGGGTCGAGCGCCCAAGCGGTAGGAACGAGCGCATCAATGATCTATATAGGCCATAAGCAATGCTCAAGAGCGACGGGAGAATGAGAGATGATCGATGTGCTGATTGCGGGCGGCGGTTATGTCGGGTTGTCGCTGGCCGTATCCATCAAGAAGGCCGCCCCGCATCTGTCCGTGAGCCTGATCGACGGTGCGCCGGAAACCGCCTGGAAAAAGGACGAGCGCGCCTCGGCGATCATCGCGGCGGCTTCGCAGATGCTCGACGTGCTCGGTGTCTGGAGCGAGATCGAGCCGGAGGCCGAACCGATCCGGCGCATGGTCATTACCGATTCAAAGACCGCCGATCCGGTCCGCCCGGTCTTCCTGACCTTCGAGGACGAAAAGGTCGAGGGCCGGCCCTTTGCCCATATGGTGCCGAATGTCGCCCTGGTCGGCGCATTGCGCAGGGCTGCCCTGGAGCTCGGCGTCGAGATCCGGCAATCGACGGCGGCTACAGGCTTCAAGAGCGGCGATCACTCGGTTTCCATCGACCTTGCGAAGGGCGGGGCGATCGAAGCGCGGCTGCTGGTGGCCTGCGATGGCGTGCGCTCAAAACTGCGCGATGCCGCCGGCATCAAGACCGTCGATTTCGATTATGGCCAGTCTGGTATCGTCACGACAGTCGAGCACGAGCGGCCGCATGAGGGCACAGCGGAAGAGCATTTCCTGCCCGCCGGCCCCTTCGCGACGCTGCCGCTCAAGAACAACCGTTCCTCGCTGGTCTGGACCGAGCGGACGCGCGATGCCGACCGGCTGATCGCCAGCGACGACCTGGTGTTCGAGGAAGAGCTGGAGCGCCGCTTCGGCCACAAGCTCGGCACGCTGAAGGTCGTCGGCGGACGCCGCGCCTTTCCGCTGGGGCTGACGCTGGCACGCGATTTCATCGCGCCGCGCTTTGCCCTTGCCGGCGATGCCGCCCATGGCATTCACCCGATTTCGGGCCAGGGCCTCAATCTCGGCTTCAAGGACGTGGCAGCCCTTGCCGAAACCATCGTCGATGCCGACCGCCTCGGTCTCGATATCGGCTCGCTCGCCGTGCTCGAACGCTACCAGAGCTGGCGCCGCTTCGACACATTCCGCATGGGCGTCACCACCGACGTGCTGAACCGGCTGTTTTCCAACGATGTCACGCCGGTGCGCGCCCTGCGCGATTTCGGGCTGGGGCTGGTTGATCGCATGCCATCGGTCAAATCGTTCTTCATCCGCCAGGCGTCGGGGCTCGGCGGGCAGACCGAACCGAAGATGCTGGGTGGGCAAGCGATTTGAACGGGGCGCCGGTCCTCGTCGCATTGTCAGAGCGTGTGGAAACTTACCCCCTCTGTCACTATCGTGACATCTACCCTCAAGGGAGGAGATCGTTCTTTTTCCTTGTGCCCAAAGCCAATGGACATCTCCCCCTTGAGGGGGAGATGTCGGCGTAGCCGACAGAGGGGGGTGTCTCGCCGATCTCGCCAGCCTGCGCGGAAGTGCGGAGGTCGCCTCAATCCTCGATCTTGCGTGCCTCGGAAATCAGCATGATCGGGATGCCGTCGCGGATCGGGTAGGCAAGTCTTGCCTTTTCCGAAATCAGCTCGTTGTCAGCAGCGTGGTAGCTGAGACGGCCCTTGGTCAGCGGGCAGACCAGAAGTTCAAGCAGTTTGGGATCGACCCGGCTGGTCCTGTCTTCCATCTGATCGGCCTATTGCAGCATGGTTTCGATGTCGCCGAAAGTTCGGGCGAGCACGATCTCGGTGATGGCAATCAGCGTTTCGGCGCGGGTCTTGAGATCCGGGGCCTCCAGCAGCGCCTGCTTTTCGGCCGGGCCATAGGGCGACATCATCGCCATGGAATTGACGAGCGTCACGTTGCTGGCGCGCTCGACGCTCTCCCAGTCCGCTTCCAGCTTGTTGGCATCCAGATAGGCCTTGAAGGCGGCCAGCAGCGCATCGCGATCGACCTGCGCTTCGTCATCGGGTTCGGTGAGGTCTGTGGCGAAGGGAACGATCTTGAAGTTACGATAGCCCTTTTTCGACAGGGGCACCTCGTCGAACAGCCGGAACCGGCAGATGCCGGTAAGCGAGGCAATATAACGGCCGTCTTCCATCTCGGCAAAGGACGTGATCCGGCCGACGCAGCCGACCTGGCAGAGCGCCTGAACATGCGCTTGGCCCGCCTCGTCGCGAATTTCACCGAAGGAGGGCTGGATCATGCCGATCAGGCGGTTTCCGGCCAGTGCATCGTCAAACATGGCAAGATAGCGCGGTTCGAAGATATTGAGCGGCAGCTGCGAGCCGGGAAGCAGGAGCACGCCCGTCAGCGGGAATACCGGAAGCATCTCCGGTAGGTCCTGAGGCCTCAGATAACGTGCGTTACCAACTTGCATGTCTCAATTCACCCCGTCGCTGTCAGCGCTCTTATGACGGCCCACTTTGTGATGGCCAGGGGGGCCGTGCCGCTTAAAGACAAGAAATGGGGCGCCAAACTCAAATCTCAAGGGAGATCGTCACCAAGCCGTAACGATAAAGACTTCCCTTGAAAAGTGATTATGAAAACAGGATCGAGGACAGTTTGCGGCGTGCCGAAAGGGTTGCAGGATCCATCGGCCCCCAGACGTCGAAGAACTGCAACAGCTCGCGCCGCGCGCCATCATCTTCGAACGTGCGGTCGCGCTTCATCACCTTGAGCAAGTGGTCTGCCGCCGCCTCGCGGTCGCCTTCGACATTGCGGATCTTGGCAAGCTTGATGCGCGCGCCGTGATCGTCGGGATCGGCAGCGAGGATCTGTTCCAGTGCATCCGGATCGCCGAGCTTGCGCGCTTCCTCGATCTGGTCGAGCTTTTTCACGACAGCGGCGATGCCGGCATCCTTGGCAAGCTCGTCGCTGAGATCAGACAGAACCTCGCGCGCCTGTTCCACTTCGCCAGCGGTAACAAGGCAATTGGCAAGCCCCGCAAGCGCCACGGCATTTTCGGGATCGGCCTGCAGCACGGCGCCAAAGAGGCCAGCGGCATTCTCAAGGTCGCCCTGTTCGGCAAAGGCTTTGGCGTCTGCGAGCGCCGCATCGATCCCCGCCTGCTGGTCATCGATCATCGGGCCGGCAACCTTGTCGATGAATTCGCGGATCTGGCTTTCGGGAACGGCACCCATGAAACCATCGACCGGCCGGCCGCCGACAAAGGCGATAACGGCCGGGATCGACTGGATGCCGAGCTGGCCCGCAACCGAGGGATGATCGTCGATATTCATCTTGACCAGCCGGACGCGGCCCTGGGCTTCGGTCACCACCTTTTCGATCACCGGGGTCAGCTGCTTGCACGGGCCGCACCAGGGCGCCCAGAAATCGACGAGCACCGGCTGCTCACGGGAGGCTTCCAGCACGTCGCGGGTGAAGTTGGCGGTCGTCGTCTCCTTGATTAGCTCGCCGGCCGGTGCGGCTGTGGCCGCTGGCGCCGTCACGGGCGTCTGTGCCGGGGCGCCGCCATAGCTCGCCGTTGCCGTCATCTGGTTGCCGTAGGATGCTGCATAGGGATTGTCGTTGCCGCTCATCATGTCTCCTCGCGGACATCCTCGTCCGTCTGACTGTCTTCCCGTCAGAGATCGTATGTCAGGACGTCACTTTCAAGACAAGGGCTTCATGTCCCGTCGCCTCGATAAAGCGCAGGAGGTCCTTTGACGCGATCGATGTCGTCGCATCGTTGGAAAGCGGATGGCAGTTGACGATCTCGTCCTTCATCAGCTCTTCGTCGATGATGATCTTCACGTTCCGGTCGGTATCATTGATCACACCGAAGGCGGTGACGGCGCCGGGAATGACGCCCAGATATTCCATCAGCTTTTCCGGCCGCCCGAACGAAACCTTGCTGGCGCCACCGATGATCGTGTGCACCGTCTTTAAGTCCACGGTGGCGTTTTCCTCGACGGTGAGCAGGAAATAATTGTCCTTCTTGTCCTTCACGAACAGGTTTTTGGTGTGGCCGCCGGCAATGGCGTCGCGCAGCGCCACCGATTCGGCGACGGTGAAAACCGGCTCGTGCCGCAGGGTCTGATGCGCGATGCCGAGGCTGTCGAGAAACTGGAATAATTCGTCCGGCGTTTTCGGCTGCATTTCACTCATGGCGGCATCCTTCTGGCTTGAAAATGGCGGTCCTGTTTACGCCGAAGGGCAAAAAATCGCAATCTTCCACAGAAAGCAGGCTGTAAAACGTCTTGTTTTCAGGGGCTTGCGACATGCGCATGAAATTTTTTTGGATCGGCCGTCATTTCCCTGTTGCATTTAAAAATCGTCTGGGCCATATAGCCGTCGTCGCAGCAAACAACAACGCAGCGGCGCCACGGTCCACCGACTACCCCCGGACCGAGGCTGATGAGCGGGTGTAGCTCAGGGGTAGAGCACAACCTTGCCAAGGTTGGGGTCGAGCGTTCGAATCGCTTCACCCGCTCCATTTTCTTCTAAGATCAGCAGAACTTTGCATTACGCGACGATGAAGTCGTAGCGGCCGAATTTGCCGTCGTCAGTCGGGCTGACATCGAGCAACAGAGTTTCGTTGAATATCCGGTCGCGCTCGTTGAGTGGCTCGTTTGGAAAGTAGAGTTGCGTCGTCAGCACGCTCCCGCCGGGCCGCTGGACTTTCAGGTGGTAATGCCGGGTGCGGCCAGGATATAGGCCTGGAACGATCGTCTCGAACCACCATTTTCCTTCAGCATCGGTGAATTGATGTCCGCGGAGTTTGTAGCCGCTGTTGTCGTAGCGCCCCTTTTCGTCGGCATGCCATAACTCGATCAGCGCTTTTGAAACGGGCCGGCAGTTCTGGGTCAACACGTACCCGGCGAGTGTCATCCTTTCACCGTCGGGTGCGTCGTTCGCGAAGTCCTGTTTTTCGGGGCTTTCCAGGGAGAAATACGGGCCCTCCGTTTGCCTTTGCGTCAGATCGTCATCGTCACTGCACGTTGGTGTCAGCGACAGTTGTGCCGGCGCATCGCTTGCCTGAGCTAGTCCCGGCAGCGCAATCGGGGCGGCAGCGAAGCCGATCAGGAAATGTCGCCGGGTGGGCATTGCGCTGTATCTCCCCTTTGTGGATATCAAAATCCTTGCGGCTTCATAAGGCGGAAGTGAGGCGATATTCTTGCCCCATCAACCCCTCCCCACATACGGCATCTGCGTCGCCATTACGGTCATCGTCAGCACGTTTGCGTCGAGCGGCAGTCCCGCCATGTAGATGACCGCGTCGGCCACCAGGTTGGCCGGGATGGTGGGTTCGGGGGCGATTTCGCCATTGGCTTGCAGGACGCCGCCGCTCATCTTTGCCGTCATGTCCGTCGAGGCATTGCCGATATCGATCTGGCCGCAGGCGATGTCGAACAGGCGGCCGTCGAGAGCGGTCGATTTGGTGAGGCCGGCGATCGCATGTTTGGTGGCCGTGTAGGGAGCCGACATCGGGCGGGGTGTGGAGGCGGAATTCGAGCCGTTGTTGATGATCCGGCCGCCGCGCGGTGTCTGCGCCTTCATCAGCTTCATCGCCTGCTGGGTACAGAGGAAGGCGCCGGTCAGGTTGGCGCTGACGATGGCGTTCCACTGTTCGAAGGTGATGTCCTCCATCGGCACGGCGGGAAGACCCATGCCGGCATTGTTGACGAGCAGGTCGAGACGGCCGAAATCCCGGCGGATGGTGGAAAACAATGCGGAGACCGCCTGCGGATCGCCGACATCGGCGGCAAAGGCGTGTGCCGCGCCGCCCGTCTCAGCGGACAGTTGGTTTGCCGCCCTTTGCAGAACATCAGGGCGGCGTCCGGAAATGACGACCGTATAGGCGTTTTTCAGCAGCGCGAGAGCAATGACGCGGCCGATCCCGGTGCCGCCGCCCGTGACCAGGGCAATCTTGGATACACTCGCTTCAGCCATGGCCACGTCCTTCTCCTGCCGCATCATCGGCAGGGACATCAAAACCGGTTTTGCCGCAAAAGCCCAGTGGGTTGGTGTTGCATATCGCAGCGTGATGCTGGGACGTGTTGTGCAAGCCTGGACGAAGGGGGCCGGGAGAGCCAATCAGGTCCAGGTAAAGACGTAGTCTGTTTCCTGCCGCAATGTTTCGCCTGGCCGCAGGATGGCTTCTGGAAAATTGGCGTGATTGACCGCATCCGGCCAGATCTGGGTTTCCAGGCAGAAACCGGCGAAGGGGCCGTACTGGCGGCCTTCGAGGCCGGGCACGGGAATGTTCATCTTGAAGCCGGTGTAGAATTGCACGCCGGGCTCCGTGGTGCGGACTTCCAGCGAAATGCCGGAATTGATGCTGCGGACCAGAGCGACCGGCTGTTTTGGACCGCGCCTCTCGGCCAGGCAGAAATTATGGTCATAGCCGATTTTTTCGCCGTCCAGCTGGCGGCGAAGCGGGGTCATGGCGCGCAGGTCGAAGGCGGTGTTTTCAACGGCGCGGATTTCGCCGGTCGGAACCTGCAGATCGTTGGTCGGAAGATAGCTGTTGGCGGCGATCATCGCGTCATGACTGAGCGCATCGGCGGTGCCGTCGAGGTTGAAATAGCTGTGCTGGCAAACATTGCAGATCGTTGCCCGGTCGGTCGTGCTCTCGTAGAGAACATTGAGCACGCCGCCATCGCTGACTGTATAGGTGCAGGTGATGGTGCAGTTGCCGGGGTAGCCGGCGCGGCCATCAGGATCGGTGATCTCAAGCACGACGCGGTCCTGCGCCGTCTCGACCAGTCTCCACAGGCGCTTGGCAATACCGTCGCTGCCGCCGTGCAGGTGTGTCACGCCTTTTTCGTTGCATTCCAGCTGATAGGAAACGCCGTCGATGTCAAAGTGTCCGCCGCCGATCCGGTTGGCGTTGCGGCCGGGTGTCGCGCCAAAATAGGGAGAATGGGCGAGATAATCGGAAAAATTCTCAAAGCCGAGCACCAAAGGCGCGGCGTGGCCGTTCAGGCGCAGGTCCTGGATGACTGCGCCCCAGGTGAGGATATGCGCGGTCAGTCCACCGCCCTTGATCACGATGCGATGCACGGGCTCGCCGGATGGCATATGGCCGAACACTTCAGTCTCTGTCTGCACGGATTTTCTTCCTCCACTCATCCGGCCGCAAACTGCGTCATTTCGCCGATGGCGGCAACCGAAAAGTCATACAAATTACGCCGATCCGCCGGCCTTTTCCGTTCCAGCGCATCGCGTGGCCGTGACCACAGCAGATTCGTTTCAAAACGTCTTCTGATAGATGATGAAGGGCGTCTTTTCGGCGATCCGGTCATAGAGCTTGCGGGCATTTCCATTGAAATCCTGGGTCATCCAGTAGACTTCATCCGCTTTTTGCGCGTTGGCTTTCGCATAGACAGCCTCGATCAGCGCCCGGCCGATCCCCTGTCCGCGCACATCCGGATCGGCAAACAGGTCCTGCAGGTAGCAGATGGAATTCTCGTGCCAGCACGATCTGTGAAAGAGATAATGCGCAAGGCCGACCGGCCTGCCATCGAGAACGGCCAGAAATCCCGCATATTCATGGGCCGCACCCGTCAGCAGCCGTGAAAAGGTGAGAACGTAGATCTCCTCCGGCAGGCTGGTTTCGTAAAAGGCGAGATAGGCCTTCCACAGGCGGCGCCAATCCTGTTCGTCGCCGGGTTCGATGGGGCGGATGATGAGATCTGCGGTCAGCGTCTGTCCTTCCCGATATCGGCGAGATCAAAGGATGTCGTCTGATAGATATCGTTGATCCAGTTGCCGAACAACAGGTGGGCGTGGCTGCGCCAGCGGTTCTGCGGCGTCAGCGTCGGATCATTATGGGGAAAATGGTTGTGCGGCATCTTGATCGGCACGCCGGCATCGACGTCGCGGAAATATTCGTCCGAGAGCGAGGTCGAATCATATTCGACATGGTTGAAGACATAGAGCCGGTTGCCAGCCTTTTCGTGTACGAAGCAGACGCCCATTTCCTCCGATTCCATCAGGATTTCCAGCGCCGGATTTTTCTCGATATCGGCGCGGCGCACCTCGGTCCAGCGCGAGACGGGGATCTGGAAATCATCCGAGAAGCCACTGAGATAAGGCGAGGACGGGTTGAGATTGTGGTGGCGATAGACGCCGAAAGCCTTTTCCTTCAGCGTATATTTCGGCACGCCATGGAAATGGTAGATCGCCGCCATCGCGCCCCAGCAGATGTTGAGCGTCGAATGGACATTGGTATGGGTCCAGTCGAGGATGTCGCTCATCTCGTTCCAATAGGTGACGTCCTCATAATCCAGCGTCTCGACCGGGGCGCCGGTGATGATCAGGCCGTCGAACGTGCGGTGCCTCACCTCGTCCCAGGTCTGGTAAAAGGCAAGCAGATGTTCCTCCGGCGTGTTCTTGGGCTTGTGGCCGCCGAGCCTGATCAGCGAGAACTCGACCTGCAGCGGCGAGGCGCCGACAAGGCGCGCCATCTGCACTTCGGTCTTGATCTTGTTGGGCATGAGATTGAGCAGGCCGATCTGCAGCGGCCGGATATCCTGACGGATCGCCGCAGTTTCGGTCATCACCCGCACCCCCTCTTTGACGAGGGTCTCATAGGCGGGCAGCGTATCGGGAATCTTGATCGGCATGGACAACACTCGGATCTACGAACTCGCGGGGCCGGCATAAAAAAACCGGCAACGACAGAATCGCTACCGGGCCCGCTTGCTTGCGCTCGCACGGCCCTTTAGCGACTTATTTAACGTGGCTGCAAGCCGGCCGGCCAAATCACCACGAGCTTCCTAAATAGCGCCTGTGCGGCTGCGAATCAATATGCAGTGCCTCTGCGGCAGGTGCGCCGCGCGCTTTTTCACGCTGTTGTGTCCGGCGTTTTTGAAACTTGGCCGCTCTTTCATCCGTAACCCTCACGATTACAGGAGGATGCGCGATGCCCAGTCTTGCCTATCAGATCAGCCCGGCCGATTTCCGCCAGCGGCGCCTGTTGCAGGCGACCATCGCCATACTTGCGATGCTGCCGGTGTTTGCAGGACTGGGCGGCTTGGTGATGGGACCGGCATTTCTCGGGGAAAAGATGCCGCCTGTGGATCTCAGCAGCCATGTGCGGTTCCTCTCCGGGCTTTTCTTCGCCTTTGGAATTGCCTGGTACAGCTGCATTCCCGCAATCGAGACGAAAGCGGCGCGGATCCGGCTTCTGGCGATCCTGACTTTTGCCGGCGGGCTGGCGCGGCTCGTATCGCTGATTGCAGATGGCGTGCCTTCGGCGGGGCATCTTTTGGGGCTCGGCATGGAGCTTGTGGTCGTGCCCTGCCTGGTCTTCTGGCACGGCCGCGTTTCGGCCTTGAGCCAGGGCCGGGGCTGAAAAGGTCGCGCGGCGTCCTTCATCTGAAACGGGTGGAGGCGATTGCCGCAAGCGGCGGGTGGGGCGGTCCTAGGCGTGGCTGGGAGGGCCGTCTCACCCTTTGCCGCATGGTAGAGCTTTCCCAATTCGTTCCTTTTACGTCCGATCATGCGCGGGCCGGGGCTGCACCGGGCAGATCGCCTGATGGCGAAGCGTGGGCGGAGACGCGGTTGCGGCCGGAATTCTTGGCCTCATAGAGGGCGGTATCGGCTTCCTCCATCAGGTTCGCATGGGTTTTGTCCCGCTCGCTGCTGCGATAGGCAAGGCCGATGCTGATCGTCACCGGGCGGCGGATCTGGCGCGGATGTGCATCGATGAGCGCCTGGACATTGCCGCGGACCCGCTCGGCCACGGCGATCGCTTCGTCCTGCGAGAGATCGCTGAGGATGACGGCGAATTCCTCGCCGCCGAGGCGGGCGGCAAGGTCCTTTCCGGGCCGGATGGCGTTTTGCAGGGCGCCCGCCACCAGCACCAGGCAGATATCACCATCGACATGGCCGAAGCTGTCATTATAGGATTTGAAATGGTCGATATCGGCGATCAAAAGTGCCGTGCGGCCGGCATTGGTGCGGATGAAATTCATCAATTGGCGGCGGTTGGCCATGCCCGTCAGCGGATCGGTCAGCGCTTCGACGGAGAGCTGCCGGTTGGCCCGCTCCAGGGCGGCGCCGCGTTCGGCCAGATCCTCCGCGAGCTGTTTGTTTTCCAGCGATAGATGCAGGGCGAGCGTCAGCTGCGATCCCACGGCCCGCGCCATCACCACCAGGGCAAGGCACAGAAGGGCTGCGGCGATCGCGAGCAGGCCACCGAATTCGACATCGCTGGCGGCAAGCGTGATGGTGAAAGTCGCCAGGATCGGCACCTGGAAAAGAAAGTGAGCCGGCTCATAGACGACATTGGGAAAGGTGCAGGTGATCGCGCCCATGACCACGCAGCAGATCACCAGCGTCTGGCTGTGGTCGCCGATGCTGAGCATCCAGGCGCCGCCGATGCCCCAGGCCAAACCGGAGATGAGGAAAATAGCTTTGCTGATATGCGACCACGCGACCGGCCCCCAGCCTTTGGGATGGCCGCTTCGACGGGCCATGGCGCCGACGGCATAGGCGGCAGCCGGGGCGCAGATGCAGAAAAACCAGATCAACAGCCCTGTTTTCGCCTGCGGCGACCAATAGGCTGATATCGCGATCAAGCCGCCGAAGATGGTCAGCACCGATGCCGGTGCAGCCTTGTAAAGCGCGTCCATCTGCAGCGCGAGCACATCCGTCCCGCTTTGAAACCGATGTATGGCTTTGGCCATCCCGTTCCCCTTTTGTGCGGCACTATAGCTGGCGTCTCCTAAGATTTCATCTCCCGTATATTCGGGTGGCAGCTCTGATTGCGGCCATGGCGCGGCCTTCACGCGGCGCGGTTTTCGCCCGTGGTTTGTCTCATCTGCAATGTCTGCCGGCTTTTAAGTACGGCAGGGTCGGCCGGGGCACATCGGGTGCCTCAGAGAGTTTAGTGTAGGCGACACACGATGTGCCCCGTTTCGGTGTCTTTTGCCGCGCTTCTCAGGTTCTTCTGCGCCTCCCGTTTGACCGAGAGGCCTCCAATGCCCCAGCCCGGCCGCTTATCCGCCAGGCTTTTCAATGTGGCGGGGTTTCGCCCTGGGCTGTCATAAGACGGCGTGACGAACCCGGCACGCCCGGTTCATTGGCGAACCGGAGGAGAACCACCTTTCACGCAGCCCCGGGGATCTTGCGCGCGTTCCGCAAAACCGTCCGGGCACCGGCCCCACCTCGCCGGCAACGCAAACCGGTGTATCCGTGATGGGACGAAGTGAGTATGGCACGGGTTTTGGGGAGCGGGGATTTTGGGGATGAAATTTTTTTGGTTGGGAGATCAGCCGAAGCGGATTTCGAGAACACATTTACAAATAGAAACTCCACCTT
Source organism: Pararhizobium qamdonense (assembly GCF_029277445.1). NCBI lineage: Bacteria > Pseudomonadati > Pseudomonadota > Alphaproteobacteria > Hyphomicrobiales > Rhizobiaceae > Pararhizobium > Pararhizobium qamdonense. The sequence goes on from NZ_CP119566.1 coordinate 616,502, forward strand.
TTCGGGAGGAAATAAAAACCCTAGGTGTTAAGGCGAGAATCGTATTACTCAACCTATGGGAACGGGTTCACTATGCGGAAGCTATACGAGCTGCTTAAAATCGTGATTGGCGTTGTCGTCGGCGCGGGTCTTGTGGTATTTCTCAATGTAAATCTCCACCTATTTAACAGCGGAGCTGCGGTACAGACGATTGGCATGAGCTATGCCGACCTAGCCGCAATCAACTTGACCGTGGCCACAGTGGTATTAGGCGCTGTAGCTTTAATCGTCGGGGTTGTTGCCATATTCGGTTTCCAGATCATCCGCGCGGAGTCCGTGTCAAACGCGGAAAAGCGCGTCTTGGAAGAGATGCCGGAGATACTGAAACGCGAGCTCGGGCGGATGGAAAAAAACGGCCAACTCACCAGCGCGTTGGAACGAGCGCTGTACTCTGGTGGCTCGGAGGAGGATGATGGAGGAAAATCAGCCTCCTAAATAAAGAAAGTAAGGGGTCACAAAATGACAGCGGTAACAAAAGAGTGGCAAAAAATTAAACAGGCAGATCGGGAAACCGTGGCGAAGCATCTGAATGAGCTGCCGGTAAAGCTTGGGGCCCTAGCAAAAGACTTAGGGATAGATGTAAAGCTTTCGTCTCTCCCGCTTAACGTTTCAGGGCAAATTGCAAAAACGCCGACTGGATTTGAGATTAAAATCAATAGGCATGAAAGCCGCCAACGTCAACGCTTTACACTAGCGCACGAGATTGCTCATTTCCTCATCCACCGGGACGTCATAGAGCGGATGGGTGGGACACTTACGGACAGCGTGCTTTACAGGTCCGGCGCGTCTGAAAGTATTGAATACGAGGCAAACCGCCTAGCGTCCCAGATTGTCATGCCCGAGCATGCCTTGAGAGCGGCATATTCGAGATTTGGCGAAAACATTAGTGAGAGCGCGGTTGAACTCTTGGCAGAAGAGTTTGGGGTGTCGAAAGCCGCAATGGAAATTCGCATGGCAGCTTAGCGGTTAAAGGGTGATGATGGGCGATGGCAGTTGAAGTGTCTAATCTGAATTATGTCCCAACGCTCGCGGTGCGATCGAGCGAAATGAACGGCTTAGAGAGGCTGCCTTCGGCTTCGAAAGATCGACTTCAGCCAAACTTCCTACTGGCCCCATGGCCCAACGCCACCGAGTTAATGCGGTCTATCGATCGCATTAACAAGGCATTTCCAGCACGTTCCTTCTTCTTGGATATCGATCGAGACTATCAAATCACGAACATCGAGGTTTTGAGCCAGCAGCAATGGCTTGAGCTTCAGGACCCTGCAAATTGTTTTGCGAACTGGGTGCGATTCATCGAAACCGTACCGAACGCCAGCCCTTGCTTGCAGATCACAGGTTTGAGCCGCGCAGAGATTGTGAACCAAATTATAGCTTTCCAAGAAATGGGGAGGACATATGCTCTCCGAATTGAACTTCAGAGGTTTCCTTCAAATCTCAGCGAAGCTATAGCGGCCCTCAATGAGGTTGGTTCCGCCGATTACGTGGTAATCGTCGATGGCGGCTGGATCGCTGATACGCAGCCCTCTCGCCTGCGTATTGCTAATCTTATTACAACACAGCTTAGCGGTGTTGATGCCCAGATCCCATTTGTTGTCTCCTATACAACCATTCCAAAGGGGTTCGCTGAGGTCGAGGGAGCTGACTTCACGGCCTTCGACAATCGTGAATTTCTCGCGGAACTCGGTCATCTTACGAACCGGCAGCGCATTACCTACGGTGACTGGGGCAGCACCAGGCCCCGTGAACATGGCATGGCGAGCCGTCCAAAACCTCGTATCGATCTTGCATTGCGTAGTGGGTGGCTATCTGCCCGAAACAAGTCTGAAGACTGGGATTTTGATGATGCTGCGCAAGTGGTGATGAATTCTCAGCAGTGGGAGCAGGTAGCTGGTCTAGGGGTTTGGGGCGAATTTATGATTCGCCAAACAGCTATCAGCCCGTCGTTAGGAATAAACTCTCCGCAAAAGAACGTTTCGGTCAGGGTGAATTTGCATCTGCATATTCAGGGATTCTACAACGATGGCGATATTCGAGGTATTAACCTTGACGAACAGTGGGAAGACTAATGTGTCTCCTGCGAGCGAATTTTTGTGAACGGTAAAACGCTGCTCTGAGACGATGCTGGAAAATGGCCACAATGTTTGTTTCTCCGCTCTCATCGCATGCAACTCCAGCAAGAGACTTTTAGCCCTAAGATTATCACCGTCTTAAGTGCCCGTCTTCTACCGCCACAAAGCGGTCTCCGTTATCGCAAAGCCTACCCCTCAATCTCCTCCCGCAGCATCTCCAGCTCCAGCCATTCCTCTTCCATCTTTGCAATCGAGGCCCGCAGTTTCTCCAGCTCGGAGGCGAGCGCGGAAAACCGGGAGGGGTTTTTTGCAAACAGGTTCGGGTCGGCCATTTCCTGTTCGTGTTTGCCGATCTGAGCTTCGGCTTTTTCCATCTCCTTTGGCAGGTTTTCGAGGGCGAATTTCTGTTTGAAGGAGAGTTTGCCCTTGCCGGTTCTGGGCGCGGAGGACGTGCCGTTCTCGGGTGCGGATCTGGCTTTTTCGGCTTTGTCGGCGCGCTTCTTTTCGTCGGCAGCACCCTTGCGCTGCGCCATCATGTCGGAATAGCCGCCGGCATATTCGATCCAGCGGCCGTCGGGGGCGTCGGGATTGGCGGGTGCGATGGTCGAGGTGACGGTACGGTCGAGGAAGTCGCGGTCGTGGGAGACCAGGATGACAGTGCCGGGAAAGCCCGCAACGATTTCCTGGAGCAGGTCGAGCGTCTCGATATCGAGGTCGTTGGTCGGTTCGTCGAGGATCAGGAGGTTGGTCGGGCGCGACAGGATGCGGGCGAGCATCAGGCGGGCGCGCTCGCCGCCGGAGAGGTTTTTGATCGGGGTGCGCGCCTGTTCGGGCTGGAACAGGAATTCCTTCATATAGCCGGTGACATGGCGCTGCTCGCCATTGACGAGCAGGTTGTCGCCGCGCCCGTCGGTAAGGTAATGCGCCAGCGTGTCCTCAAGGTTCAGGTCCTCGCGGCGCTGGTCGAGCGTGGCGATCTCGAGGTTGGTTCCGAGCTTGACCCAGCCGCTGTCGGGCTTGATCTGGCCGGTGAGCATCTTCAAGAGCGTGGTCTTGCCGGCACCGTTCGGGCCGACGAGGCCGATGCAATCGCTGCGATGGACGCGGATCGAGAAGGGGGCGACGATGGTGCGCTCGCCATAGGTCTTGGTGATCTGGTCGGCCTCGATCACCAGCTTGCCGGATTCGCGGGCGTCCGACACGGTCGCCTGGACCGAGCCTTGCGGGCCGTTATGGCCGCGATGCTTGGCGCGCAGGTCCTGCAGCGCGCCGAGGCGGCGCATGTTGCGCTTGCGCCGTGCCGTCACGCCATAGCGCAGCCAATGTTCCTCGCGCTCGATCTCCTTGCCGAGCTTGTGCTGTTCGATCTCTTCTTCCTCCAGCACCTTATCGCGCCAGGCCTCGAAGAAGGCAAAGCCCTGGTTGAGGCGGCGCGACTGGCCGCGATCGAGCCAGACGGTGGAATTGGAAACCTTTTCGAGGAAGCGCCGGTCATGCGAGATGACCACAAGCGCCGAGCGGCTCTTGATCAGCTCGCCTTCCAGCCACTCGATGGTGGGAAGATCGAGATGGTTTGTCGGCTCGTCGAGAAGCAGGATATCGGGCTCGGGCGCCATGACGCGGGCGAGCGCCGCGCGGCGGGATTCGCCGCCCGACAGCTGCGCGGGGTCCTCGTCGCCGGTGAGGCCGAGATGTTCCAGGAGATAGGCGACGCGGTAGGGATCGTCGCTGGGGCCAAGGCCGGCCTCGGCATAGGCGCGCACGCTGTCGAAACCGTCGAAATCGGGCGCCTGGTGCAGATAGCGGATGGTGGTGGAGGGATGGCGGAAGATATCGCCGGACTGAGGTTCGGCAAGGCCGGCCGCCATCTTCATCAGGGTCGATTTGCCCGAGCCGTTGCGGCCGACCAGGCAGATGCGGTCGCCCGGCTCCACCTGCAGATTGGCGCCGGCAAGCAGCGGCGTGCCGCCGAAGGACAGGAAGATATTGTCGAGTTTCAAAATGGGTGGTGCCATGGTCAGGCTCCCGAAAAGTCTTGGGGACGGGCAAGGATCAGCGCCCGGCCGGAGGAAAGGGTGACGCGGACGGTGCCTTCGGCGACGTTGGAAACGGTGCGCGAGGAGCCGAACGGCAGATGGAAATCGGTGAGCGGATAGCGGGCACCGGTAATGGAGAGGCCGGTCAGCGTATCGAGCCCGAGGATGGAAAACAGGCTGCCCTTCGGCAGGCCGATCTCGACGCTGCCGGGCAAGAGCGGATAGGCTTCCTCCTCGCCCGACGTCAGCAGCACCTCGATGCCGTCCTCGGCAAGTCTCGCCGCATAAAGCAGGTGCATGAAGGCATGGTCGCTGCGCTCGCCGCCGAGCGCACCGGCCAGCACGAGTTTTTGCGCGCCGCGTTCCAGGGCGGTGGCGACGGCGATTTCACCGTCGGTCTCATTCTTGGCGGCGGGATAGGGCTCGCGGGCAACCTCCGGCCATGCGTCGATCAGGGATTGCGGCGTGGAATCGAAATCGCCGACCCAGAGTTCGGGCGTCAGGCCAAGCGCGCTCGCATGGCGCATGCCGCCATCGGCCGCAATCACGCGGGCGCCGGATAGCTGGGCTGCCAGCCTGCCCGTCGGCGTCAGCGGGCCGCCCATCAAGATTACGAAAGCCTGTTTGCTCATGGCGCAAGGCCATAGCGTAAACAGGGGGAGGAGGGGAAGGGGCGGGCGTGGATTTGGTGGCGATGGTTCCCTTCTCCCGGCGGGGAGACGGTGGCGCAAGGTGTTGGATGAGGGGGCGACGGATCCGAATGTGCCTTGCCGCCCCCTCATCGCCTCGCTTTGCTCGGCACTTCTCCCCGGGGGGAGAAGGGGGAGTGCGCGGGGCGTGACGGGAATTAAACCGTATTCTTTTCGCGGGTGGTGCAGACCTGTTCGAAGGAGGTGACGAAGCGGTCGAAGAGGTGGGAGAAGGTGGCGACGTCGTCTTCGGGCCAGTCTGCCAGCACGCTGTCGATGACGCTGCGTTTGACGGACTGGATTTCGGCCATCAGCTGTTGTCCCGTGTCGGTCATGACGACGATGATCCGGCGGGCGTCGGCCTGAGAGGCTTCGCGGCGGAGCGCGCCACGGGTGACCATTTCGCCGACGATGCGGCTGGCGCGCGAGGGGTCGATGCGCATCATCTCGGCGATGATCCCGACGGTCACCTCGCCCTCCGGCTCGGCCCGCCGGATGCTGTCGAGGACGTCGAGATGGGTGATTTCAAGGCTCGGGGCGACATTGCTGATGGCAAGGCGCGCAAGCACCCGCCGTCCGATCATGGTGCGCCAGCGCCCCATCGATTGGCTGATCCGCAGGCGGCTGGTCTCCGGGTCTCCGGTCTCAGCGGTGCATTCCAAGGGTAAATGTCCGTGATCCATGGCTCATCCTAGCAAAACACGCGTGCTTCATAAAGCATGAATATGCTAATGGCACAAATGTGCTGTTGACAATTATATGCTAACAGCACATAAATTGCCCAACGCAACCGGATATCCCTCATGGACATGCATGTCACCCCGGCGCCGCTGGTCTCGAACCCGGCCCTTCGCCTGACGCTTTTCTTCTTCCTGATGACGGCTTTGTTCATGGCGACCCTGGACAACCAGATCGTGGCGACGGCGCTGCCGACCATTGTCGGCGAGTTCGGGCAGATGGAGCGGTTCGGCTGGATCGGCTCGGCCTATCTTCTGGCCACCTGCGCCGTCATGCCGCTCTATGGCAAGCTCGGCGACCTCTTTGGCCGCAAATATGTGATGCTGGCTGCGGTGACGATCTTCACGCTGGGCTCGATCGCCTGCGGGCTTGCGGTGTCGATGAACACGCTGATTGCGGCGCGCGTGCTGCAGGGGCTCGGCGGCGGCGGCATCATGGTGTCGATCTTCTCGATCAATGCCGACCTGTTCGAGCCGCGCGAGCGGGCGCGCTACCAGAGCTATTCCAGCCTGGTGCTGATGGCGTCGGGCGCCGTCGGCCCGGTGCTTGGCGGCACGATGAGCGACTTGTTCGGCTGGCGTTCGATCTTTCTCATCAATATTCCGATCGGCATTGCGGTGCTGACCGGCCTGTTCTTCTTCTTGCCCTATCGCCGCCCGACGCGCCGTCCGACCATCGATTATGCCGGGGCGCTGCTTCTGGCTGCCGCCGTGACCTGCGTCGTGCTTCTCGGCGATGGCGCCGAGCTGTTCGGATCGCTGTTTTCATTGGGCAGCCTGGCGATTGTTGTGCTGGGCGCGGTGTGCGCGGCGACCTGGGTGTTCGTCGAGCGCCGCGCGCCGGAGCCGATCGTGCCGCTGACGCTGTTCCGCAACCCGACCTTCAGTCTCATGCTGGTGATTTCGCTGGCGAGCGGCGCCGTCGGCATCGGCATGGTCAATTATTTCGCGCTGTACCTGCAGACGACGACCGGATTGACGCCGTCGATCGCCGGCATGCTGTTCATCATGCTGACCGGCGGCATCGTGTGCGGTTCGCTGACGGCGGGACGGCTGATTTCACGCTCGGGCCGTTACAAGCCGTTTGCCATCCTCAGCGCCAGCCTGACCGTCATGTCGCTCCTGATCTTCACGCAGATCCAGCCGGGCACGCCGCTCTACATCATCTGCGCGATCATGGCGCTGCATGGCATCGGCATCGGCTTTGGCCAGCAGGTGCCGATCGTCGCGGTGCAGAATATTGCCGCGCGTGGCGATGTCGGGGCGGCCACCGGCGCCGTCACCCTGTCGCGCATGGGCGGCGCCTCGATCGCCATCTCGATCTATGGCGCCATCATCGCAGCGGGCCTGGCGCGGGGAACGACCGCGATCCCAGGGATCGAGGACATCGAGAAACTGACGCCGCTGGTGATTTCGACGCTGCCGGAGGCAACGCGCCAGCTGGTGGCTGAGAGCTATACGGCCGCTTTCCTGCCGCTGTTCTTGACGGCTGGCGGCATCGCGTTGATCGCGCTGATTGCGGCGATCAGCCTGAAGGCAGTGCGGCTGCCGCAAAAGCCGGTTTGACGGCGGAAGGCGATTCCTGGACAGAAACGGGAATTGCCGTCAGCCGGCGAGGGCAAGGCCTCCGTGGCGGGTGGTGTCCCGTTCGATTTCGCCGACCAGACTGTCGAGCGCCGGGTTTCGTGATTTCCGTGCGCGGCGCACGACATAGGTCAGGGATGGCGGCCGGGGAAGCCGCTCAGTGACGATATGCATCTCTCCCCTGATATGGCGGTCACTCAACAGGGCCACCCCCATGGCCGCGTTGACGGCCGAGACGATCCCGGCAGCACTGGAACATTCGAAGATGGTTTCGAGAACAGCATCGTCCTGACCGATGTCGAGCGCCCACTGCCGGTAGAAGCACTCGTCATCAAACGAGAGAAACGGGATCGGGCCGTCCTGCGGGAGCGCCAGATCCGGATGCTTCACCCAGTGCAGCCCTTCACGGTAGAGCACGACGTCGGCGGATCGTACCTCGTGGTCGAAGACCTGGATGATGGCCGCATCGAGTTCGCCACGCTCAAGCATGGCACGCAGGACAAGGCTCATGCGCACCTTGGTGCGCACCGCAACATTCGGATGCAGACGGCGAAACCGCCCGAGAATCCGGGCAAGGTCCGTACACGCCGTGTCTTCGGTGAGGCCGAGGGCAAGCCGCCCCGCCAGCGGGGTCTTCGACAGGCTGAGCAAAGCCTCGTCGTGCAGGCCGAGGATACGGCTGGCATAGTCGAGCAGGTCATCGCCCGCCGCCGTGAACGCCGGACCTGTGGACTTGCGGCACAGCAACTCGCAGTCGAGACTGATTTCCAGCCTCTTGATCTTGTGGCTGACGGCAGATTGCGAGAGCCCCAGAGCGGCGGCTGCCCGGGTAATGCCGCCATGTTGGCGGATCGCGGCAAGCGCCCGCAATGCGTCGATCTCCAGCCGGCGGCTGTTGAGTTCGTTCATGGCCATCTCCGTTCTCATCACTTCCACAAACGGTCTATCACAAAAGATGCGGCGCATGACATGAATATGCGTAAAGTCATATTGTCATCGAAATTTGTCATGTGCAGGTTTTGCTCGATCCCCCTATGGATCAGTCATCTTTCTCGCAGCAGAGCATCTCATGTCCGGCATCTCCCCGTCTTCCGTCACCGTCAATCGCCACCCTTTGCTATGGCCATTGCTCGCCACGTTGCTGATCATCGGATGGAGTTCGGGTTTCGTGGGCATCCGGTATGCAAACCAGGAGGCAAGCGTCATGCTTCTGCTGTTCTGGCGGACGCTGCTTTCCGGGCTGATCCTTCTGCCTTTCGCCCTGGCGATCGGTCCCCGACTATCCTGGCGTGCGATCAGAGATCAGGCCCTGTTCGGCATCATGTCCGTATTCCTGTATCTCGGCGGCTTTGCACTCGCCATTGAGCAGAAGGTGCCAACGGGGCTGGTCGCGCTGATCGCCGACCTGTTGCCACTGGCGATCGCCGCCCTGTCCCAACCGGTTCTCGGCGAACGGCTGACGCGGCGGCAATGGCTGGGCACGGCGATTGCCGTCATTGGTGTCTTAATCGTGTCTTTCGACAGCCTCAGTTTCGGCACGGCTCCAGCCTGGGCCTACGGGCTGACCGCCGGTTCCATGCTGATATTCGCCGTCGCCTCGGTTTTGCACCGGCGCCGCAGGACGCAGCATATGCCGGTTCATCAGAGCCTCTGCATCCAGACCCTGATGGGGTCGGTTCTCTTCGGCCTGTGTGCGTGGACGCAGGGCAGCCTGGCGCCACCGATGAGCCGCGATTTCGCAATCGGGATGATCTGGCTGGTTCTGATTTCGACATTCCTCGCCTATGCCGTCTACTATACCAGTCTGCGGCTGTTTCCGGTGGCGAAAGTCAGCGCGGCGATCTATCTCAGCCCGCCCGTGACGATGCTCTGGGCCTGGATGCTGTTTTCAGAACCCCTGACGGCTGCAATGTTTGCCGGGTTGGCGGTGACGCTGGCCGGCGTGTGGATGACATCGCGCGGGTGACGACGTGAAGTCTGTGGTTTTGACGAACCGCCGAGGCTGCGTATATCTGCTTTGAGCCCTTCGATGACGCCGCGCTCCCAATGCTGCCCCCTTGCCAAGCATTTCACGCAGGGCTAAACCTCCTCCTGCTCTAACGGGGTGCCGGCCGTTCTTTATGAGAACGTTTGGCTGAGAGGCTTTTTCAAAGCCAACCCGAAGAACCTGATCCGGTTTGTACCGGCGGAGGGATTAGACGGCACATTCCAGCGCCCTATTCCCAATTTTTGGATTTATAAGGAGGCGCGGATGCGCAAGGCGATCATTTCATTTATCGGGGCTTTGGCTGTGTTTGCTGCGCCGTTTCCGGCGCTTTCGCAAGACAAGGTGCTAACGGTCTATACCTATGAGAGCTTCACCAGCGAATGGGGCCCCGGCGCCAAGGTGGCGGAAGCGTTCGAGAAGACCTGCGGCTGCAAGCTTTCCTATGTCAGCGTTGCCGATGGCGTCGAGCTTCTAACCCGGCTGAAGCTCGAGGGCGCCTCTTCCAAGGCGGATATCGTGCTCGGGCTCGATACCAATCTGGTCTCCGAGGCCAAGGCGACCGGCTTCTTTGCGCCGCATGGCATCGATACCTCCGCCATCAAGGTGCCCGGCGGGTTTTCCGACGATACGTTCGTGCCCTATGACTACGGCCATTTCGCCGTGATCTACGACACGCAGGTGATGAAACAGCCGCCCAAGAGCCTGAAGGAGCTGGTCGAGGGCGATCCGGACCAGAAGATCGTCATCGAGGACCCGCGCACTTCGACGCCGGGCCTCGGACTGCTGTTGTGGGTAAAGTCAGTCTATGGTGCGGAGGCGCCTGCCGCCTGGGCGAAACTCAAGAACCGCGTGCTGACCGTCACCCCCGGCTGGTCGGAAGCCTACGGCCTGTTCACCAAGGGCGAGGCGCCGATGGTCCTGTCCTATACGACCTCGCCGGCCTATCACATGGTGGCCGAAAACACCGACCGCTATCAGGCGGCCGCGTTTTCCGAGGGGCATTACATCCAGATCGAAGTGGCTGGCATCACCAAGGCTGCCAAGGATCCGGCGCTCGCCAAACAGTTCCTCTCCTTTGTTACGGGGCCAGAGTTCCAGTCGATCATCCCGACGACCAATTGGATGATGCCTGTTGCCGCCACCAGGGAGCCGTTGCCGGAGGCTTTCGGCAAGCTGGTGACGCCGGAAAAGACGTTTTTGATGTCTTCGGACGCGGTGGCGGCCAATCGCAAGGCTTGGATCGATGAGTGGCTGGCGGCGATGAGCCGGAATTGACAGCGCCAGAGATGATCGCTGGATCGTGGCCGCACGGAAAGGGTTTCCTCTTCTCCCCAGCGGGGAGAAGTGCCGAGCGGATGCGAGGCGATGAGGGGGGCTCCGGCGAAGCCGGAGCGAGACAATGGTGCCTTCGGCCCCCTCATCCGGCCCTGCGGGCCACCTTCTCCCCGCTGGGGAGAAGAGGGAGCGAGGCGCCGGCTGTAAACGATATAAAGCCATGATGATCGGCCGTATTGAACGTCGATGGACATTGACCGCCGGGGCGCTTTGCCTTGGGGGCATCGTGCTGTTCGTTTGCCTGGCGGCGGCTGCGCTTCTGGCGTTTGACGAGCCGGGATCCGCCCGTGATGGGGCGCTGTTTGATGCCTATGTCTGGCGTGTGGCCCGGTTCACGCTGTTGCAGGCGACGCTGTCCACGGTGCTTTCCATTGCCTTTGCCATTCCCGTGGCGCTTGCGTTGGCCCGGCAGGTGGATTTTCCCGGCCGGGTCTGGATCATCCGGCTGATGGCGCTGCCGCTTGGGTTGCCGGCGCTGGTGGCGGCGCTCGGGCTGATCGGGATCTGGGGGCGGCAGGGGGTTTTGAACACGGGGCTGGTGGCTTTGGGGCTTGATCAACCCGTCAGCATCTATGGCCTGTCGGGCATTCTCGTTGCGCATGTCTTCTTCAACATGCCCTTGGCCGCGCGGCTGATGCTGGGCGGGCTGGAGCGTATTCCCGGCGAATATTGGCTTGCCGGGGCCAATCTCGGTATGCGGCCGCTGTCGATTTTCCGTTTCATCGAATGGCCGGCGATCCGGGGACTGTTGCCGGGGATCGCCGGGCTGATCTTCATGCTCTGCGCCACCAGCTTTACCCTGGTCCTGACGCTTGGCGGCGGGCCTGCGGCCAGCACGATCGAGGTGGCGATCTACCAGGCGCTGCGGTTCGATTTCGATCCGCCGCGCGCCATCGCCCTGTCGCTGCTGCAGATTTCGGTGACCGCAACGCTTCTGGTTGCAATACGGCTGATGACGCCGGCTGTTGATGACGGCCATGGCGGCGGGCGCCGGGTGCGCCGGTTCGATGGGCGCCGCGGGTTTCAGCGGGTGGCCGACGGACTGGTGATCGCGCTGGCTGTCCTGTTCCTCGTCCTGCCGCTTGGGTCCGTTGTCGCCTCGGGTCTGCGCTCCGACCTTGTCCGGCTTGCCAGCGATCCGATGGTGCAGCGGGCCTTGCTTACCAGCGTCGTCATCGCGCTCACCTCCGGCCTGCTTTGCGTCCTGTCGGCGGCCGTGATGATCCGGGCGCGGCAGGCAGCGCTGTCGCCACGGCGGCCTGCCTTGGTGCAACGCGGGCTGGCGGCCGGCATCTTTGCCAGTTCGTCGCTGGTGCTTCTGGTGCCGCCCGTGGTTCTGGGGGCCGGCTGGTTCCTCCTGTTGCGGCCGCTCGGCGATGTCGCCCGGTTTGCGCCGCTCCTGGTTATCCTGATCAATGCGCTGATGGCGCTACCTTTCGTCTACCGCGTGCTGGAGCCGGCCATGGCCACCCATGCGGCGCGCACCGGCAGGCTTGCCGTCAGCCTCGGCCTTGGCAGCTGGCACCGTTTGCGGCTGATCGACTGGCCGGGCTTGCGCAGGCCGCTGATGATGGCCCTGTCCTTTGCCTGCGCTCTGTCGCTGGGCGATCTTGGCGCGGTGGCGCTGTTTGGCTCGCAGGATATGGTGACCTTGCCCTGGCTGCTCTATAGCCGTATGGCCGGATACCGCTCGACCGATGCGGCCGGGCTGGCGCTGTTTCTCGGCCTCGTCTGCCTGGTGCTGACGATCGCCGGGACGCCGCGCGCCGATGCTGACAGGAGAAAAAATGCCGCCGCCTGATACGACTATTGCGGTTCGCCTCAGCGATGTGCGGGTGCGGTTCGGGGCAACGCAGTTGCAGTTCGATTGCGCTATCGGCAAGGGTGAGATCGTGGCCGTTACCGGCGCATCCGGGTCCGGCAAATCGACGCTGCTCAATGTGATTGCCGGGTTCGAGACGCCGGATGCGGGCAGGGTTGATATTCTAGGAGAAGATGTGGACGGGCGCGATCCGGCGGAGCGGCCGGTCTCGGTGATCTTCCAGGAGCATAACCTGTTTGCCCATCTCGACGTCGCTACCAATATCGGTCTCGGCATCGATCCGGCGCTGAAGCTTGGCCTCAAGGAAAAGGCAAAGATCGCGAGCGCGCTCATCCGCGTCGGGCTCGACGGTTTCGGCAAGCGTTTGCCGCCGACATTATCGGGGGGCGAGCGCCAGCGCGTGGCGCTTGCGCGCGCTCTGGTGCGCCGCAAGCCGGTGCTTCTGCTCGACGAGCCGTTTGCAGCGCTCGATCCCGGCTTGCGCGCCGGGATGATCGATCTGCTTCTCGATCTGCACCGGCAGGAAGGCCACACGATCCTGGTCATTACCCATCATCCCGACGATGTCCGGATGATGGCCGACAGCGTGCTCTTTCTCGACAAGGGCCGCATCATTCTGCACGAGCCGAAGGCGCAGTTTCTGGCGCATTCCGGCCTTGCGGCTGTCGACCGCTTTCTCGGACGGTGAGCATCGCCTGCGATGCTCTTGCCACAATTTGAACGATAGCCTGTGCGACGGCGATTTCGATGTCCCGCGCCACCCTGTTATGGGCGGCGTGGCCGGGATATCACGGGGAAACTATTTCTGTGCTGGTAAGCTAGGCATATATGGCGCGAAAGGCTACAGCAGGTCATTGCCGTAGCGGCCGCCGGACCTATTTATACGGCTGTAATGAATACTGAATTTGCACGCGTGCGAGGGCCTGAACGGTTTGCACGGCTGGCTTGAAGACTGGAAATGAGCTGAGGCGATGAGCACAACGACAGGCACGCAAAGGCGGGTAACGCGCGCAGGCGCCGGCGTGTCTTCACGCGCCGTCGCAGCGCTCCTGGGTTGCATGCTGCTGTCGTCCTGCCAATCGGTGATCGAACAGACCTACGAGCCCAAGGTTTCGCCATCCTCCAATCCGCAAATCGTCGAGGAAGTGCAGAAGAACGACCCGCGTGCGCAGGTCGGCGCGCGCGAACATCCGCGCATCGTCGCAAGCTATGGCGGCGAATATCAGGATGAAAAGACCGAGCGCCTGGTTGCCCGTATCACCGGCGCGCTGACGGCGGTTTCGGAAAATCCGAACCAGTCCTACCGGATCACCATCCTCAATTCCCCCGCCATCAACGCCTTTGCGCTGCCGGGCGGCTATCTCTACGTGACGCGCGGTCTCCTGGCGCTCGCCAATGATGCTTCGGAAGTGGCTGCCGTGCTCTCCCATGAAATGGCGCATGTCACCGCCAACCACGGCATCGAGCGCCAGCAGCGTGAAGAGGCGGAGGTCATTGCCAGCCGCGTCGTGTCCGAAGTTCTGTCGAGCGATCTGGCGGGCAAGCAGGCCTTGGCGCGCGGCAAACTGCGGCTGGCGGCCTTTTCGCGCAATCAGGAATTGCAGGCTGATGTGATCGGCGTGCGCATGCTCGGCGAAGCCGGCTACGACCCCTATGCGGCGGCGCGTTTCCTGGATTCGATGGCGGCCTATAGCCGTTTCTCCTCGGTCGATCCCGACAGCGACCAGAGCCTGGACTTCCTGTCGAGCCATCCGAGCGCGCCGCAGCGCGTCGATCTCGCCCGCCGCCATGCCCGCGCCTTTGGGGCGGAAGGGGCCGTGGGCGACCGGGGCCGTGACTATTATCTCGCCGGTATCGACGGCCTGCTCTATGGCGACAGCCCGCAGGAAGGCTATGTGCGCGGCCAGACATTCCTGCATGGCAAGCTCGGCATCCGCTTTGACGTGCCCGCAGGCTTCCAGATCGACAACAAGGCGGAAGCGGTGCTGGCGACCGGGCCGGATGAGACGGCGGTCCGGTTCGACGGCGTGGCCGATGGCCAGAAGCGCAGCCTGACCGATTATATTGCCAGCGGCTGGGTAACCGGCCTGCAACCGGACACGATCCGCGCCGTGGAGATCAACGGGCTGGAGGCGGCAACGGCGCGGGCATCGGCCGAGCGCTGGGATTTCGACGTGACCGTGATCCGCATCGACACGCAGATCTACCGTTTCCTCACCGCCGTGCCGAAGGGCGCACCGAGTTTGGAGCCAACCGCCAACGTGCTGCGAACCTCCTTCCGCCGCATGACACCACAGGAAGCGGCGGCGTTGAAACCGTTGCGTATCCGTGTCGTCACCGCACGGCCCGGCGATACGCTGGCAACGCTGTCGGCCCGGATGATGGGCACCGACCGCAAGCTCGACCTCTTCCGCCTGATCAATGCCATGCAGGTGACCTCGACGGTGAAGCCCGGCGACAGGGTGAAGATCATTTCGGAATGAGGGCTCAGCCCCAGGTCAGCGGGTCGAGCCGGAGATAGAAGCCGAGGCGGCCGTCGTCCTCCGTCAGGCCGTTAATGCCGAACAGGATCTGCCGGGCGCTTTCGGCCTGCTCTCTGGTCTCCCAGCTTTCCCGCGCATTGGCCAGCATCAGCGCAAAGTCGGCATGGCGATCGGCAAGGCCGAGACGGCCGAGATCGATGAGGCCGGTGCATCGCAGGGTCTCAGGATCGACCATGAAATTCGGCATACAGGCGTCGCCGTGGCAGATCACGAGATCAGCCTTTTCCTGCTCAAGCCGCTGCGGCGCCTCCGTCTCGATCTCGGCGAGAAGTCCTGCAGGCGGACGGCCTTTGTCTTGCGGGGAGAGGAACTCCGGATTGACGGCATTACGGCCGACAACATCGCGCGCGGTCGCCACCATGTCAGCAAGGCGGCGGGAAAAGGGGCAGGACGCTACCGGCAGGCCGTGCAGGGCTTTCAACGTTTCGGCCATCGATGGCCAGGCTTTCAACAGGTCTGCTGCCGGAAGCGCGCTTGCGGGAATACCGGGAACCGCCGAGAGGATAAGGGCTGCGCCATCGTCGTTTTCGATCCAGTCCAGCACGCGCGGCGCGCCAATGTTGGTCTTTGACAGCCATTCGACCCGCCGCCGCTCTTGCGCCAGCGCTTTCCGGCGGGCGGGGCCGGCAATTTTCGCATAACGGTTTGCATCATCGCTGCGAAAAACGGCATCGCCGGATTCACCATGGCTGACGGGCTGCCATCCGGCGCTTGAAGGCAGGAAAGACGGGAGGTGAAGCGGCATGGCGGGAATGTCCTGAGCGAAGGCTTCCGAGGAAGGTCTTTGATTTAGGAATGCTCCGTTTGAGGATCAATGCCATGCGTGCAAAGCCGTGCGACAGGCTGCGGGCGAGAGGGGGAATGCTGTTATCTACATTTAAAGCTGAGACCCGGAGCTTGGGTCTTTGTTAACGTTTGCCTTCGAGATGCCGGAGTATTGCGGTTATGAGGTCCGGCGTGCAATGCGGCTGCCGCTTGCGCTCAAGGTGCCCCTGGCGGCGTAAAATGCACGCTTGTGCTCGTACATCAGCGTGTCGGCGCGCTGGACGAGGGATTCCATGGATTCGCCCTGTTCGCTGGTGGCGACGCCGAAGGACATGGTGAGCGGCGCGCTCGAGTAGAACTGGTTGTTGATCTTCAGGAGCTCGTTGATCGTGTCCATGATCGCGGCCGCTGCCTTGTTGTCAGCGCCCGGCAAGAGGACGGCGAATTCGTCGCCGCCGATGCGGGCTGCATGGTTGGGCTGTGACACCGCGCCATTGAGGATTTCGCCGAACCGGCGCAACAGGGCATCGCCGGCATCATGGCCGAGCTGATCATTGGCTTCTTTCAGCCCGTTGAGATCGATGATGATCGCCGAAATCGGGCGCAGCGACTTGCGCTCCAGCCGGTTGATCTCCTCGGCATAGAAGGCGCGGTTGTAGAGCTTGGTGAGCACATCGTGCTTGCCGAGATATTCGAGATAGGCCTCGGCCTTCTTGCGCGCGGTGATATCGGTGAGCGCGACCTGGACGCGGGCCCAGTCGTGTTCGCGGCCGGGGAAGACCGAAAAATGCAGCAGAATGTGCCGCTCCGACCCATCCAGCGCATAGTTGATGACTTCGCGGTGGTGGAATAGGTTGCCGTTCCAAAGTTCGATCAGCTGCTCGCGGAACGGCTTTTCCATGTCGCCCCGGAAGATGTCGCTGAGCCGCTGCAGCAGCGTCATGCGGTCTGATGCGCAGAAGAGGTCGAGCGTGGCCTGGTTGACGTCGATGACGCGGATTTCGCTCATGCACTGCGTGACGAATTCCGGATGGACATCCATGAAGGTGCGGAAATCGACGATGCCGCGGGCGCGGATATCCTCGATCAACGTCTTGATGCGGCTGAAATCCTCGATCCACAGCGAGACCGGCGAATGCTCGAAAATGCCTTCGGCATAGAGCCTCTGTGTGATCTCGGCCCGGCGCGCATCTTCGCGCGCGGTAATGTCTTCGGTGGTCAGCAATATCTTGGCAAGCGAGCCCTCATGGCCCGGCATGACGGCGCCACGAAGCTGAATATCGAGCCGGCGGCCTGAAAGCGTGTAGTTGACGGTGGTGCTGGAAAACGCCAGCTTTCCGTCGAAGAGGTCGGCCAGTTCGTTGATATGGGTTTCGAGCATGTCGTCGCGGAAGATCTGCGCCACACCGGCGCGAAGATGATCGACGTCATCGGCCTCGAAGAGCTCGAGCGTCTTCCGGTTGACATCGATAACGCAGATCAGCGTGGAGCATTGCGCGATACGCGAAACGTCGTCGCGCAGGAAGGTACGGATATCGGTGATCCCCTGTGATCGCCAGATATCGAACAGCGATTTGACCTCGCTGAAATCCTCAATCCACATGGCAATCGGCGCAAGATTGAAGACGCTGGACTCGAATGTGTCTTGCATTGTGCCACCTGAAAGCGAGCCGGTTAAAGATGTGCAACCGGCAGAGATATGCGTATCCACAGTCTTACCCGCGAAAGGTAAACCGCGTCTTGATTGCTGCATCACAACATTTGAGGGTGGGAGTGCGTTGTGGCCGAATTTGGCCCTTACAGCTCGGGTTGAATAGCCTTACCCGGCAGAGGAGGGGTTGAGATTACCGAAAGGCTATTTTCTAACTTTCCTGCAGCTTATGCTGGAAACTGAACGGTTTGCTAAATTCTCCCTTTCCTTCTCCCCTTGGATCCAGGGCAAGCTCACAACTAGACTCAAGCCAGCCAAGTCATTGATCTGAAATAGTCTTTTGACCCGACGGACGTCGGATCACTGTATCCCCGCCACAGGGGCGAGGATGACGGAGGGTGGGGAGCTTTCACCGCGCCGTAGGTGCGCTCACGCTTGGCGGTGAGCGCCGCTTTGTCTCTTGGCGGTGAGCGCCGCGTTGTCTAGTGGCGCATGGCCAGCACCGGGGCTTCGGCGACCAGGGCTACTTTCAGCTTTTCCAGGGCGCGGGTTTCGATCTGGCGGACGCGTTCCTTGGAGATGCCGAGGTCGGCGCCGAGTTCTTCCAGCGTGGCGCTGTCTTCGCAGAGACGCCTGGCGCTGATGATCTTCATCTCGCGCTCGTTCAGCTGGCAAAGCGCGTGGCTGAGCCAGGTGCGGCGGCGCTCGCTGTCGATCATGTCGGAGACCTGCTCGTCGGGCAGGGGGGCGTCGCAGGCGAGAAGGTCGAGGCGCTCGCCGCCGTCGGATTCACCAGAGGATGAAATCGGCGCCTGCAGCGATGCGTCATTGCCGGAGAGGCGCGCGTCCATGGTCTGCACATCAGCAAGGCTGACGCCGAGCGCCACGGCGATTTCCTCATGCACGGCGCGCGCCGTTAGCTGGCGGTCGCCCTGGGCGAGCTTGGCGCGCAGGCGGCGCAGATTGAAGAACAGGGCTTTTTGCGCCGACGAGGTGCCGCCGCGCACGATCGACCAGTTGCGCAGCACATAATCCTGCATCGAGGCACGGATCCACCAGCTGGCATAGGTGGAGAAGCGGACGTCGCGGCTCGGCTCGAACCGGGCTGCGGCTTCCAGAAGGCCGATATGGCCTTCTTGGACGAGATCGCTCATCGGCAGGCCGAAATTGCGGAACTTGGAGGCCATGGAAATCACCAGGCGCATATGCGCCATGGCGATCTTGTTGCGGGCATCCTGGTCCTGGTGGTCTTTCCAGGCCAAGGCCAACGCATGTTCCTCATCCCGTGCGAGATAGGGTGCCGCCATGGCGATCTTGATCATCCGCCGGTCTGCTGAGAGATTTTTCATCGGCTACTCCATGACGGGCACGAGGCGTGCCGCTGAACGATAGGTCGATAGGTAATTCGGGATTTCCAACGCCTGGTGCTTGACCAGAATTCGAACCGCCCTACTTCCCGTTAAGATCCGAGGCCGGAGAGAGTGGCCGCGGCTGCCCGGATTTGCGCAAGGCACATAATCCGGACGCTTTCAAACGCGCGACCTGACGAAAAGGTTCCCTGCTGCGCTGCCGTATTTTTGCGGCGGCGGGCATTTTTTTGCTGCGTGGCTGTGTTCGCGGCGAACAGCACAACCAGCGCGCGTTGCCTGGTCCGCTCGAATCACCTTGAGAAGCAAAAAGTGAAATCCGTCCTGCATTTAGCCTCAGCATGGCGGGCAAATCTTGTGTGACGTGATGATTGCTGCTTGCCGGAAAAGTTAAAAAAGCGTTAACTTTTGATGGTTGTCCCCATAAGTTGCCTGTGAGTTAGTTAAAGACAGGGCTTGGACGGGATTCCTGTTTGTCCGGCACGGGTCTAGAGTCGCGTTATGAAAACACTATCCATCGAGGTGCGCCCGGGCGAGCCGAGGGACGCCATGTCCATATCGGACGTGCACCGCGTCTCGTGGCTGCAAGCCTATGGCGGCCTCATTCCACACAAGCCGCTGACCCAGATGGTGCATCGGCGCGACCATGCATGGTGGCGCAAGGCGACGCGCGGACCCTCGACGCTGCTGGTCGTCGAAGTGGCCGGCGTCATCGCCGGTTATGCGACCTTGGGCCTCAACCGTTCCCGCTCGCTGCCGCAGGAAGGCGAGGTCTACGAGATTTACCTGCGGCCGGAATATCAGGGCATCGGCCTTGGCCGCATCCTGTTCGGCGAAGCCAAAAGCCTGTTGAAATCGCTGGGCTGCCAGGGGCTGGTCGTCTGGTGCCTGGAAGACAGCCACCATGCCGACCGTTTCTTCCGCATGGCCGGTGGCCGCGATATCTGCGAGGGCATGGAGGATTTCGGCGAGAAGAACCTGAAAAAGATCGGCTATATCTGGGATTGATATTTTTGCCGGTCTTCAGGGATTTCGGAAGGAATGGCTGGGATCGGTTGCGAGCGCGCCGCGCACCCCATGAAAAACCGCCTTATCTTTAGCGCAAACAAAACCCGCAGCATTTGCATCGGCGACCTGACGGGCCAGCAGGTTCGGCTCCGGATTTGACAGCGCATCGACATAGCCGACGACACAGCCCTTGCCATCGCTTGCAGCAACTTTCGAAATGACGAGAACCTGGCCGGTATCGGCGGGGGCGGGGCCAGGCTGCATGACGCCGGAATTGGAGATGAACCAGCGCTGGATGGCTGCCACCGGCAGTCCGCTAACGTTCAACCGCCATTCGATCGTCCGTCCCGTATAGTTGTAGGCGCCAAAGGTCTCGAACGTGCCTTTGATAAAGGCTTGAGCCACCTTGCCGTAAAGAATGGCCTGGCGCAGTTCGACCTCCGTATAATAGACGGGATAATCGGTGTAACCTTTGCACATCAGCATGATGGCGCCGCCCGGTTCGTCGTCGCCCGACAGCTGTTTGCAGTGATCGGTATCGAGTGTCGTGTAGACGCTCTCATTGGCGCGGGCAGCCTGCGGCACGGCGATGATCAGGGCCAGCGATGCGAGAATGCAGACATGCTTCATCCTGGATGCTCCTGTTCACCGATCCTTCATATCCGGCACGAATATCCGCTGAAACGTCGCATTTTTCGGACGAAAACGAAAGTCATGTTGCGCCGCGTCATGTTTCCCGTTATCGGACTTGCCATCCGAAAAACTGGCCCGTGGGGGAAAACTCATGCGTATTGATGCAATTTCGATTGGAAAGAATCCGCCTGAAGATATCAACGTGATCGTCGAGGTTCCGGTTGGCGGGCATCCGATCAAGTATGAAATGGACAAGGAAGCCGGTACGCTGGTGGTCGACCGTTTCCTCTACACGCCGATGACCTATCCGGGAAATTACGGTTTCGTGCCGCACACGCTGTCGGAAGACGGCGATCCGATCGATGTGCTGATCGCATCCACCCGTCCGCTGGTTCCCGGCTGCGTCATCAACGTGCGCCCGATCGGCGTCTTGATGATGGAAGACAATTCCGGCAAGGACGAAAAGATCGTCGCCGTGCCGAACTACCAGCTGACCAAGCGCTACGACAAGGTGAAGGACTATACGGACCTTCCGGAAATCACCCTGCAGCAGATCGAGCATTTCTTCGAGCACTACAAGGACCTGGAGCCCGGCAAGTGGGTGAAGATCTATGGCTGGAAGGATGTCACCGTTGCCCAACAGCTGATCCTCGAAGCTGTCGAGCGCGCCAAGGGCGAGAAGTAACAACCCTGCTGGGAATGCGGCCTCTTTCGTTTAAGAGGGGCTTTTTGTGAGTTTTGGGCGCGTGGCCCCCTCATCCGGCCCTGCGGGCCACCTTCTCCCCGGTGGGGAGAAGAGGGAGGGTGGGGTGGCCGCCGCTCCGTAAAAGAAAACCTCCGGATTGGGTGATCCGGAGGTTTTTTGTTGTTAGGGGTTCAAGCTTGGGTTCGAAGGCTTGGGAACGGTTAGCTGAGCAGGGCGGCAGCAACGGTGGTGTTGAGGAAATACCAGAGGAAATAAAGGATGACCAAGACGACCAGCGGCGAGAGATCGACGCCGCCCATATTGGGCAGCACGTTGCGGATCGGCCGGTAGAGCGGTTCCGTCAGCTGATAGAGCGAGCGGCCGATCATGTTGATGGCGTTGTTGTTCACGTTGATGACGTTGAAGGCATAGAGCCAGGAAAAAATCGCCGAGGCGATGACCAGGAACCACGCAATGTTGATGATGAAATTCAGGGTCGCAATGACAGCAAGCATGCCGGTCTCCAATTCGTTGTTGACAGACATGTAGACATTGACGACTAAACCGGCAAGTCCGTGCTTTCGCTATGGGCCAAACATGTTTAATACGGCGGGATAGCCTGCCGTTGTTCGGAAAGATCGCCGCATGTCCGTCCTTCAGGGTGCTGACCGGTTCGCCGCGTTCCGGCATGTCTCCTACGCCCGTTTCTTCTTCGCCCGCTTCCTTGCATCCTTCGCCATCCAGATCATCAGCGTCTCGGTGGGCTGGCAGATGTACGAGCAGACACAGAACACGCTCTATCTCGGCCTGATCGGCCTTTTTCAGTTCCTGCCGTCGCTGCTGTTGATCCTGATCACCGGATCGGTGGCCGACCGGCATTCGCGGCGCATGATTGTCTCCATCTGCATAATCATCAGCGCACTCTGCGCGGCGGCGCTGCTGGGGCTGACCATCGCGGATGCGTTTTCGCCCTGGCCGGTCTTTGCCATCCTGATCGTCTTCGGGATCGAGCGCGCCTTCATGGCGCCCGCCGTGCAGTCGCTGGCGCCCAACCTTGTTCCAGCCCGGGATCTCGCCAACGCCATCGCCTGGAATTCCTCTTCCTGGCAGACGGCTGCCATTCTCGGCCCCGTCGCCGGGGGCCTGCTGTATGGGCTGAGCGCGCTAGTCGCCTATTCCGTAGCGCTTGCCTTCCTCGTCCTGTCGGCCGTCCTCGTCTTCATGATCGAGAAGCCGGCGCAGCATAGTCTCAGCGAACCGCGCGACTGGACCTCGGTTCTGGCCGGGTTCAGGTTCATCCGCTCGGAAAAGATCGTGCTGGGGGCGATCTCGCTCGACCTGTTTGCGGTGCTTCTGGGCGGTGCCGTGGCGCTGATGCCGGTCTTTGCCAGCGAAATCCTGATCCTCGGGCCTCTCGGTCTTGGCCTGTTGCGGGCGGCGCCCGGCATCGGCGCGATCCTCGTGGCGGTGACGCTCGCAGCCTACCCGATCCGCCACCATGCCGGCCGGCTGATGTTTGCCGGAGTGGCGCTGTTTGGTCTCGGCACGGTGATCTTCGGCCTGTCACAGGTTGCCTGGCTGTCGATCATGGCGCTGATGCTGATGGGCGGGGCGGACATGATTTCCGTCTATGTGCGCGAAACGCTGATCGCGCTGTGGACGCCGGATGCGGTGCGCGGCCGGGTCAATGCGGTCAACATGGTGTTTGTCGGCGCGTCGAACGAACTGGGCGAATTCCGCGCCGGTACGATGGCGCATTTCATCGGGGCTGTCCCGGCCGTCGTCATCGGCGGTGCCGGTACGCTGGCGGTCGCGGTGATCTGGGCGCTCGGCTTTCCGCGACTGCGCAAGATCGATTCGCTGGATGCGCCGGATCGTTCTGTTTCGGGGTGATCATCGCGTTTGCGTGCGTGGTTGGCACCCCCTCTGCCGGCACTGCCGGCATCTCCACCGCAAGGGCGGAGAGTGGCGGCACGCTTTTATGACCGGTCAGGCCGCCGCGATGGTGCGCCGATCATAGGTCCTGTCGTCGAAAAGCATGTCACTTTTCCTCGTGCGCGGTTGCCTCCTCCACGACGTCGAGCTTGGCGGCCACCTCCTGCCGCTTGATGATCCGGTCCCTGCCGGATACGCCGAGCAGGTCAGCGATCCGCCAGACCACATGATCCTCCATCTCGCTGCGCTTGCCATCGGCATAGACAATCTCCCACAGCATACCGATCAGGTCTATCCGCTGCTCCTCGGAAAAATGCCGCTTGATGTCGGAGGTGAAGCGGAAGAAATCGATGGCCTGGCTTTCGGCGGTCTCGCCGGCGGCAATCAGGGCGTCGAGCGACGCATCGTCCAGCTGATAGTGGTCCTTGACCATCGAGCGTATTTTCTTGCGCTCCTTCTCATGGACCTCGCCATCGGCCTCCATCACCTGGATGCAGAGGGCGGCGATGGCAATGCGGGGATCACCGGGCTCGATAACAGGCGTTCCACTGCCGGTCAGGCCGTCGAGGAAAGTTCGAAAACGTTCAAACATGGTTTTCCGTTAAAGATCGGGGTTTCTCAAAACAGGCGAAATGTGGTCTTTTCCAAAGGCTTGCTGGCGTCTTCGCGCACGCCGGGATCATCCGGCGGGCGGCCGAAGAAGGGCTCGACGACCGTCTCCACCGGCTTGCCATCTGCAGTCGTCTTGCCGTCGCTAACCTTGGCCGGGACCGGTTTTGGCTCCGTCTTCACCGTCTGCGGCACGATGACCGATTCGCTCGGGGCCGGAACGGCGATGGTCTTGACCACCGGCTCCTCCGGTTTTTCCTCGACTTCGATAACGTGGCGGGGGGCGTCGCTGGGTAAGGCGGAGGTCACGTCCTGTTCCGGCTGCGGCTCGTCCTTTGGTTCCGGGCGATGATGGACGATGGCCACCGGCGGCAGGCTGCGGATCGCCTCATCGGCGGCATCCGGCGTGCCGTCCTCGATCGGACCGGCAATCTGGGCGACCGGCTGTTTCCATTCGAACGCATCGAGGCGGCCGCTGACGGGCGAGACCGGCAGCCATTCGGGTGCGGTGACGCCATCTGCGGTCCAGGCGGGGTCACGCGGGCTTTTCAGTGCCTGGTTCATCCAGTGGCGGATCCGGCCGTCATCATTGGTATCGGCCTCCTCGATATCGGCGAGCAGCAGAAAGATGCTTTCGCTCGGCTGGATCCGGGCTGCGGCTTCCGCCTTGGAGCGGGCAAGCGGCAGCTGGCGGGCCTCGAGCGCGCTTTCGGCAACGGCTGCCAGCGCAACCGCGTTGTTGGGGCGCAGCGCCTCCAGCTTGCTGGCGCGCTTCAGCCGGTCGGTGGCGGAATCGCCGCTGCGGGCGCGGACATAGAGCTTGGCCACGTCCGGATGCGGGTCCTGCTTCCAGAGCTTTTCCAGAATGCCGGCGCCCTTGCGCAGGTTGTCCTCGCGAAACAGCGCCTTGGCGGCGATGAGGCCGGCGGGGACCAGATCCTCGGCCAGCTTCAAGGCGGCCTGCGCATCGTCGCGGGCCCCCTTCGGATCGGCCTCCAGCTTTTCAGAGGCGCGCGCGGTCAGCAGCACGGCTTTCTTGCGGTCGGCCTCCTTGCGTTCGATGACATGCGCCGTGCGGCTCTGGTCGAGCAGGCGGATGGCCTCATCCCACTGGCCGGTCTGGCTGCGGTAATCGAGCGCAGCCAGCGTTGCCCAGGGCAGGTGCGGCGCCTTGTCGGCGGCGCGCTCGGCATATTGGCGGGCCGCCTCGTTGGCGCCCAGCCGCTTGGCTTCGAGATAGAGACCGCGCAGGCCGAGTTCCCGGGTTTCCGGATCGTCGGCCATCAGCTCGAATTTCTTGCGGGCGTCGTCATATTTGCCTTCGATCAACGCGGTCTGGGCTTCGAGCAGATGGATCAGCGGTTCCTGGTCGGCGCTCAACAGTCCGCGCGTGCGGGCGGTCATCTTGCGGGCAAGGGCGCTATCGCCGGCGCCGGCGGCAATCAGGCCGGACGAGAGCGCCTGATAGCCACGGTCGCGCTTGCGGGCGCGGAAATAGCGGGAGATGGAATGGGGCGAGAGCCAGACGACGCGCACGAGCCAGACCGCAATCAGGATGGCTGCGATCAGCGAGGCAAGCAGCGTTGCCGCCACCATCAGGCTCATTTCGATGCGTTGACCCTGCCAGATCAGCGACAGTTCGCCGGGACGGTCGGCAAGCCAGGCGAAGCCTGCGCCAAGGGCAAGGACGATGAGAACATAGAACAGAATACGGATCATGAACTCTTCCTTAGCCCTGGTTGGCCGTCATCGCGCCGGCAACGGTGGCGTCGATCAGACCCTCGACGCGGATGCGCTGGTCCAGCTTGGTCTTGAAATCGGCACCGGCGGCCTTGGCAGGCTCCGGCAGGGTATCCCATTCCAGGCTCGCGCCCTTGAGATCGCCATTGGTGAGCCTGTCCTCGATCCGGGCGACGACGGCCTCGGGGCCTTCGCCCTCGACGCTGCCGACCGGGCGGACGCGGATGGCCGAAGAGGCGCTGTCCATTAGGCGGGAAAAAACGCCCTGGTTGGGATCGGTGTGACGGGTCGCCTCAAGCATCGCATCGGCAACATCCGGGAAATCGCGGACCAGATCGGCGCGCGGCACGACCCCGGTTTTGGCATCCTCGGCAAGGCCCGTGACGGCTGCGTCTGTGGCGGCAATGCTCTTCAGTGCATCGAGTTCGGCCAAGAACGGTCCGCCGCGGTCTATCGCCGTCTTCAGCGCGGTGACGGCGATGGCGCGCGCGAGCTGCACGTCGCTTGCCGGTTCGTCGATCTTCTTTTCGGCTGCATCGAGGCGGGTCGAAAGCTCGGATTTAGCGGCTTGCGTCGATTGCTGCGCATCGGCAAGCGCCGATTTCAGCGTAGCGATCTCGCCCGTCAGGTTGGTGATCTGGGCATCCAGGCCGGAGACATCGGCGGCCGCGCCATTGCCGGCTTCGGCTGTTTTCTTTTCCAGGTCGGTGATGCGGGTTTCCAGCGGGCCGAGATCGGCCGTCGCTGCCGGGGCGGATGCCAGCTGCGCCTTCAGCGCCTCGATATCGCCGACAAGGCTCTGTTCGACGGCGCTATTGCCCGGCCCAAGCGAGGGCAGGATGCCGGCATATTGCAGGCCGCCAGCACCCAGAAGCGTGATCAGGCCGCCGAGAATGCCGGCAGCAAGCGCACCGGAATTCGACACGCGGCGCGGCTCGGAATAGGCCGGGCCTGCGGAGTGTTGCGTTGCGGTTGCAGCCGGTGCCGGTTCCTCGGCAAAGGCGGCCGCAGCGGCTTCGGCGCGGGCTTCTTCCTGTTCCGCTTCGGCTCTCGCAGTTGCGGCATCCAGAATATCTTCGCGCACCGGCGCAGCGGTTTCGCCGAGAGCGGTCTGGGCGTGATCCGGTTCGTCCTTTATCTCAGCGGGATGAATGTCCGTTGCGGCCGCTTCGCGCTCTGCGGCTGCGTTGCTGTCATCGGATCCTTCCGGTGGCACAGCGGTGGCATCGAGGTCGATCGTCAACGGCTCCTGCCCGGACTTCGAGCGGCGCGGAGGATTTTCCGGTCCCATGATGATCTCTTTCCGTTATCGCATGAACTTGGCGTACTGTCTTAAACCTAGACACGCGGCATGGATAGGGAAAGCCCCCAAGCGACAATTCCTTGACCGGACTGTGGTAACGCGCCGCAGACCGCTTGGTGCTGACGCAATCAGAGCAGGGCGAGAAGGGCGTCTTCGGAGGGTTGCGAGGCGACGGCAACCGGGCCGAAACCGGGCGGTACAGCGTCTGCCACATGCTGACTGAGGCAGATCAGCCGCATGCTGGACAGCGTGGCTGCCGTTTGCGGAGACAGCAGCGCGAAAAAATGCCGCGCGGTTTCATGCGAATAGAGCAAAGCCAGATCCGGTACGGGCGGACGCAGCACCTTTCCGACCATTTCAGGCGGGTGGGCGATGGCTGACATGCGGTAGGTTTCGGCTGTGCGGCAGGTAATGCCTGCGGCCTCCAAGCCTTCTTCGAACGCTGGAGAGCGCGGCCATCCGGCGAGATAGACCAGGCCGGCGGGAAGGCTTGCCGATGCACCGGCGGCGATGCCTGCCAGCGACACTCCGGTTCCATCGCCGGTGATCACCTGCCGGAAGCCCAGGCGCTGCGCCGCCAGCGCCGTCGCCTTGCCGACACAATAGACCGGTGTTTCACCATGCGGCGCGACACGGTCACGATAGGGTGCCAGTGCCCGGCAGGCTTCGGCGCTGGTGATCGCGATGGCGCTGTGGGGATGGCTGAGCGCCTCCAGCGCGGCCAGGGGCTGATGGGTGGCTTCCATGACCGGCAGGAGAATGGCGGTGTGGCCCATTGCTTCCAGCCTTGCCGCCGTCACCGCTGCCGCCGGCTGCGGCCGGGTGACGAGAATGCGCAAGGGACCCGGTGCGGCGACAGGCATGGGCTCAGGCCCAGCTCGAAAAGAAATCCGGTCCCGCATCGATGCGGATATCGTCCCCGGCCTTGGCGCCGAGCTGTTCGGCATCCGACGC
The DNA here is from genome assembly GCF_029277445.1 of Pararhizobium qamdonense. NCBI lineage: Bacteria > Pseudomonadati > Pseudomonadota > Alphaproteobacteria > Hyphomicrobiales > Rhizobiaceae > Pararhizobium > Pararhizobium qamdonense. The sequence continues at coordinate 643,996 of NZ_CP119566.1, forward strand.
CTTGCCTTCGGTGGACACGCGGAAATATTCGCGCCCGTCCGGGGTCAAGACCATGCCGGAAAAGCGGATGTATTCGCCGTCCGAGACCGCGTAACCGGCGATCGGCGTGCGGCAGGAGCCGTCAAGCGTCGCCAGAAATGCCCGTTCGCAAGTGACGGCTTCGTGGGTTCTCAGGTGGTTGACCGGTTCGAGCAGCGCATTGATGGCGGCGTCGCCGATGCGGCTCTCAATACAGATGGCGCCCTGCGCCGGGGCAGGCGGGAAGCTTTCGGGATCGAGCAGTTCGGTCGGCACGTCTTCCTTGCCAAGCCTTTTCAGCCCGGCAAACGCAAGCAGCGTCGCATCCACCTGGCCTTCTGCCAGTTTCCTTAGCCGGGTATCGACCAGGCCGCGATAGGTGATGACGTTGATATCCGGGCGCAGGCGCTTGATCAAAGCCTGGCGGCGCAGCGACGAGGAACCGATGGTGGCGCCCTCAGGCAGGTCGAGCAGCTTAGCGGCGGTGCGGCCGACAAAGGCATCGCGGGCATCTTCGCGCGGCAGGTAGGCGGAGAGGAACAGGCCTGTTGGAAGTTTGGTCGGCATGTCCTTGGAGGAATGCACGGCAAAATCCAGCCCGCCGGAGATGAGCATATCCTCCAGTTCCTGGGTGAAAAGGCCCTTGCCACCGATTTCCGACAGCGAGCGGTCGGTGATCCGGTCGCCCATGGTCGAGAGCACGACGATCTCGAACATTAAAGCGGGAAGGCCATGCGCCGCCATCAGCCGGTCCCGTGTTTCATGGGCCTGCGCCAGCGCCAGCGGGCTGCCCCGCGTGCCGATCCGGAAAGGTTTTGTTTGCATCCACTGCGATCCGTTGTTACCGGAGTTCCGTGTAACCGCCTTTCCCCGTGACCGCAATATTCGAGTCCCATCGCCCATGCCCGCCCCCTTGCGCATTCTCGGTATCGAAACAAGCTGCGACGAAACCGCCGCTTCCGTCGTATCGCGCGATGAAAACGGCCATGGCGAAATCCTGGGTGACGTGGTTTTGAGCCAGCTGGAAGAGCATAGCGCCTATGGCGGCGTCGTGCCCGAGATCGCCGCGCGCGCCCATGTCGAGGCGCTGGATACGCTGATCGAGGAGGCGCTGTTGCGCGCCGGCGTCACGCTTTCGGATATCGATGCGATTGCCGCCACAAGCGGGCCCGGCCTGATCGGCGGGCTGCTGGTCGGCCTGATGACGGGCAAGGCGATGGCGCGCGCTTCGGGAAAGCCGCTCTATGCCGTCAACCATCTGGAGGGCCATGCGCTGACGGCGCGGCTGACCGACGGGTTGGCCTTTCCCTATCTGATGCTTCTGGTTTCCGGCGGCCATACGCAGCTGATCCTGGTGAAGGATGTCGGCTCCTACGAGCGCTGGGGCACGACGATCGACGATGCGCTGGGCGAGGCCTTCGACAAGACGGCAAAGCTTCTCGGCTTGCCCTATCCGGGCGGACCGGCGGTCGAACGTGCGGCAAAAAGTGGCAATCCGGACCGGTTTTCCTTTCCGCGCCCGCTGGTCGGCGAGGCGCGGCTCGACTTTTCGTTTTCCGGCCTGAAGACCGCCGTTCGCCAGGCCGCGCAGTCGATCGCGCCGGTGAGCGAGCAGGACATCGCCGATATCTGCGCCTCTTTCCAGAAGGCGATTTCGCGCACGCTGAAGGACCGGATCGGCCGGGGGCTTGCGCGCTTCAAGGAGCAGTTTTCCGGGACTGTGGCGCATCCCGCACTTGTGGTCGCAGGCGGGGTCGCCGCCAACCAGGCGCTGCGATCCACGCTGCAGGAACTCTGCGACACGAACGGCTTCCGCTTCATCGCGCCGCCCTTGCAGCTGTGCACCGACAATGCGGCGATGATCGCCTGGGCGGGCGCCGAGCGCATGGCGGCGGGATTGCCGGCCGATGATCTCGATGTGGCGCCGCGCTCGCGCTGGCCGCTGGATGCGGATGCAAAGGCCCTGATCGGTTTCGGCAAGCGGGGAGCAAAGGCTTAGATGGCGGACCTTGCGCGGACAGATCGTATCGTCGTCGTCGGTTCCGGCGCGTTCGGAACTGCGCTGGCGGCGGTTGCTGCCGCATCCGGCAAGGTGCCTGTGACGCTGCTGACCCGCCGCGAAAGCATTGTCGAGGATTTCAGGCAAACCGGCCGCAACGACAGCGCCCTGCCGGGCATCGACCTGCCGGGCACGCTCGATGTTTCCGACGATCCGGTGGTGCTGGAGGGTGCCGGTATCGTGCTCTTCGCTATGCCATCGCAGGCGCAGCGTGAGGCCGGGCGTTCGCTGCATGGTTTCATCGGCAAGGGTGCCGATGTGGTGATCTGCGCCAAGGGCATGGAGCGTGCCAGCGGCCGGTTGCTCACCGATGTCGTCGAGGAAGAATTGCATCTGCAGAATGTCGCCGTGCTGTCCGGGCCGGGTTTTGCCGCCGATATCGCCAAGGGTCTGCCCACCGCGATGGTGATTGCGGCCGGCACGATCGAGCGGGCCGCAGTTCTGGCCGAAGCGCTGTCGGGCGCGACATTCCGGCTTTATCCGTCCGCTGACCGCATCGGCGTGCAGCTTGGCGGCGCGTTGAAGAACGTGCTGGCAATCGCCTGCGGCATTGTGGAAGGCGCAGGCCTTGGGGATTCGGCCCGGGCGGCGCTGATTGCGCGAGGGCTCGCTGAAATGTCGCGCTTCGTGGCGGCGCGTGGCGGCGAGGCCGGTACGGTGCGAGGTCTTTCCGGGCTCGGCGATCTCGTGCTGACGGCCACCAGCCATCAGTCGCGCAATCTGCGCTACGGCATCGCGCTCGGGCAAAGCGGCAGCGCCAAAGGGCATTCGGGAGAGCTGGTCGAGGGCGCGTTTGCCGCCTCGGTCGCCGCCGATGTCGCCCGCAGTCTCGGCGTCGATATGCCGGTGACCGGGGCGGTTGCCGATATCATCGATGGAAAGATGGATGTGAGGACGGCGCTGGAACAGCTGATGTCGCGGCCAATCACCCAGGAATAATCACCTCTCAAAAACGGACAACCAAGGAGAAGACCATGCTGTTTGCGGTTCTGTGCACGGACAAGCCGAATGCCCTGCAGGTGCGGATGGACGCCCGTCCCGAGCACGTCGCGTTTCTGAACGATCTCAACGCCAGGGGCGAACTCGCCTTTGCCGGACCATTCCTCGACGATGCCGGCAAGCCGAACGGCAGCCTGGTGGTTATCCAGGCCGAGACGATCGACGATGCGCGGGCAATCGCGGACGCCGACCCCTATGCCAAGGCCGGCCTGTTTGCCAATGTCGATATCAAGCCCTGGAACTGGGTCTTCAACAAGCCGGAGGCTTGAGCGTGGGTTACTGGCTCTACAAGTCCGAACCGTTCAAATGGTCCTGGGCGATGCAGAAGGACGCGGGCGCCAAGGGGACCGAATGGACCGGCGTGCGCAACTATCTCGCACGCAACAACATGCGGGCGATGCAGATCGGCGACAAGGGCTTCTTCTACCACTCCAACGAGGGGCTGGAGATCGTCGGGATCACCGAAGTCTGCGCGCTGTCGCATCCCGATTCGACCGCCGAGGGCGATCCGAAATGGGACTGCGTCGATATCCGCGCCGTCTGCGACCTGCCGACCCCGATTTCGCTCAAGGACATCAAGGCCAATCCGAAATTCGAAAAGATGGCTCTGGTGACGTCGATGCGGCTGTCGGTCCAGCCGGTCACCGAGGAGGAATATCTGGAGATCTGCCGGCTGGGCGGGCTGGATAATCCGCCGCGGTGACTTTTTGCGATCGGCTATGATGGCTGGGACAGGATTCCCTATGGACGGGGAAAGCCGGCGATTTCCTCTTCTCCCCAGCGGGGAGAAGTGCCGAGCGTAGCGAGGCGATGAGGGGGCGTTTCGGCAAACTCAGAAGCCTATGGAGGTGGCCTTCGGCCCCCCTCATCCGGCCCGTTGGGCCACCTTCTCCCCGCTGGGGACCGTTGCATAATCGTCGAATTGACTGATGTGGCCGCAGGATAAGCGAGTTCTTTTGCCCTGGCTCGGTCGCCTGAGCAGGTTCTGGGCCGGTTAGGGGTGGTTTTTTCAGTTTCTGGGCGCGGTGCGGCCTTGGTCAGGTGGCCATTGTCACCCAGCGGCGCATGTTGAAGGCGATGGCGGCCATCAGCACCTGCGCTTCCGCCTTGGCAAGGCCACGATAGCGGATCAGGCCAAGACCCATGCGATGCTTGAGCGTGGCGAACGTCGTCTCGACGGCCGCCCGCCGCCGCGATATCAGCCGGTTGAACTGTTCAAGCCGCGGCGGCAGAGCGCGATGGTGACGGTTGGGCCGGCGCATCAGCCGTGGCTTGATGCCCTTGTCCTTCAAGGTCTGTTCGCGGGTATGGGTATGATAGGCGCTGTCGGCCATCACGCAGGCCTCGTCGCCGATGATCAGGCGGTCAGCGACGATGGTGTCGTTGACATTGGCCGGCGTGGTGACAATCCTGCGGATCAGGCCGGAACCTTCATCGACGCCGACATGGGCCTTGTAGCCATAGGCCGAACCGGCCTTGCCCTTGCGCAGGGTGAAGCGGGCATCCGGATCGCTCGGCGCCGCACGCTTCAACCGGCCGGTAGGATCGTCGCGGTCCATGCCGGAGATCGCGGCATCGAAGTCGCGATTGCGGCCTTCGGGCGGCCTTGCCGCCGTCGTTTCGATAACGGTCGCATCCAGCATCGTGCCGCGCCGCAGGATCAGGCCGGCGGCATCCAGTTGCCGGTCGAGTTCGGCAAACAGCGTGTCGAGCAGCGCTTGGCTGACCAAAAGGTTGCGGAAGCGGCAAAGCGTCGAATGATCGGGAACCGTCTCATCCAGCGCAAGGCCGACGAAACGCTTGAACGACAGCCGGTCGCACAGCGCTTCCTCAAGTTCCATGTCGGACAATCCGTAAAGCGACTGCAGCAAAAGCGCCTTGAACATCACAATCGGCTTGTAGGCCGGACGGCCGGCGCTCTTGTCGTCACGCAGACGGTTGAGATGCTTCTCGAAACGATACCACTTCACCAGCGACGACAGCCGCTCCAGACGACCGGCACCCTTGCCTTGCGGCATCAGCGCATCCACAAAACTGAACTGGCCACCATTCCGAACCGACATCGCACCATCTCCGCTGCTCGTAACAACAGAGAATCACAACCACAGAATTTTGCAACGGTTCCCGCTGGGGAGAAGAGGGACCGTCACCCCATCGGCCAATCAACCGGAAGACTGATCACGCGCGAAAACCGATCCCGAAACCTTCATCCGTGACAATACGGACATCATGGCGCCGCCGCATGTGCCGGAAATCCGGTTGCATCTGGCGAGCGAAGCCCATGATCTGTGGCTGAAGACGGAGGAGGAGCTGGAGGAGATCGGTTTGCCGCCGCCGTTCTGGGCGTTTGCCTGGGCGGGCGGGCAGGGGCTGGCGCGGCATGTTCTCGATCATCCGGACCTGGTTGCGGATAAGCATGTGATCGACTTTGCCTCCGGCTCGGGTCTCGTGGCAATCGCGGCGATGAAGGCGGGGGCGGCGTCCGTGCTGGCCGTCGATATCGATCCGTGGACCGAAACGGCGATCCGGCTCAATGCCGGACTGAACGGCGTTGATGTTTCCTCGGCGGGACTGGACATGATCGGCACCGGGCGCGATGCGGATGTCTATCTGGCGGGCGATGTCTTCTACGACAAGGCTTTTGCTGACCGGATCGTGCCCTGGCTGAGCGCGCTGGCAAAAAGCGGTGCCGATGTTCTCGTCGGCGATCCCGGCCGCGCCTATTGCCCGCGCGACCAGATGCAGATGCTGGCGACCTACCAGGTGCCGGTGACCCGGGCGCTGGAGGACAGCGAAGTCAAGAAGACCACGGTCTGGCGGTTTCTATAGGGGTGCCGGAGACTGCGGCACCGGCTGATCCTGACCGTCCGTCACCTGCGGATGACGCAGACGCCGGATTCCCAGGAGCAGGCGCGGCCGGCGGTCGAGGGGGTGACGCGGATGATTTTTGGGCGTGCGGCAGGATAGGTCATGCCGGTATCATCGGAATAATAGCCGTAACCGTTGCGCTCCGAGCGGAAATAGGTGCCGTTGCCGGGATCGGTCCAGGCGGAAAGGCCGCCGAAATAGGTGCCGCCATTGGCATGCGACGGGAAACCGTCCTCGCCATAGGAATGGTCCCAACCGTTCCGGCGCTGGCTGCGATCGTTGCGCACGCGATCGTTTCGCACTCTGTAGTCGCGCACGGGAATGGTGGGGTCGTAGCGGTCGCGTCCATAGCGTGGTGCAAAATGACCGCGATTGGAGTGGCGCCGGTCGAACCGGAACCGGTCATGGCGGCGATCGGAGCGATCCCAGCGCGCTCTGCGGTCGCGGCGGTCGAAATGATGATCGGCAGTCACGCCGGAAATGGCTTCGTGGCGGCTGCGGTTGGGGCGATGGTCATGCGATCGTTCGACATGCGGCCGGCGGACATGGTGTCTCTCGCCGTTGCGATCACGCGCTTCGGTAAAATTGGCGAACGAGAGGATCACGGCGAGCGCCGCAATCACGACTTTTGTCGCATTCTGCATGATGATTGCACGCATTCCTGCAGCCCTCCGGATGGTTCTTAACAAATCCTTAAGAACCAATGTGGGGCAGGTGCCGGAGAAAGTCACGGATTGCCTTGAATTTTCACGGCTTATCGTTAACGCGGCGGCCAGAGGCACCCGCCAGGCCGTCCTGTTTTCGCCTAATCGATTAAATTGATTTTGCAGTGCAAACACACTTGTCGTTCATCAATATGGTGATTAAACGTCGGCTGACTGAATTGCGCACAATCAGGTGCAATACCGGATGAAAATAGTCCAGTTTTTGGGCATCTTTCCGGGTCTTCCGTGAGGTTCAGATGACGAATGTCACCAAAAGCCGGCCGCTTTCGCCGCATTTACAAATCTATAAGCCCATTCCGACCATGGTCATGTCCATTGTGCACCGCATCACCGGTTGTGCCCTGTACTTCGGCACGGTGCTTGTCGCCTGGTGGCTGATCGCCGCTGCCAGCGGGCCGGAATATTATGACTGGGCCATGTGGGCCTTCGGTACGATCATCGGCCAGCTCATTCTGTTTGGTTATACCTGGGCGCTGGTGCATCATCTGTTCGGGGGTCTGCGGCACTTCGTCTGGGATCTCGGTTACGGGTACGAAAAGCATTTTGCGACCAAGCTTGCCATTGCCAATCTGATCGGCTCGGTCGCGGTGACCGCGCTGATCTGGATCGTCGGCTACGTGGTTCGCTGAGAGGACAAGAATTCCATGGATATGCGTACTCCCCTCGGCAAGGTTCGCGGCCTCGGTTCGGCCAAGGAAGGCACCGATCATTTCTGGCGCCAGCGGCTGACCGCCGTTGCCAACGTGCCGCTGATCATCTTCTTCGTGCTCTTCCTGATCAAATATGCAGGCGCGCCCTATGCCGAGGTTGTCGTTGCCTTGTCGAATCCCTTCGTGGCGGTGGTCATGGGTCTGGTCGTCCTCTCCGGCCTGATCCATATGAAGCTCGGCATGCAGGTCGTCATCGAGGACTATGTCCACGGCGAAGGCGCCAAGGTCGTCCTCGTCATGCTCAATACATTTTTTGCGATCGCAGTTGGCGGGCTCTGTCTTTTCGCCATCCTGAAGATCGCGTTTGCAGGGTAATTCAAAATGGCACCCACCTCATCGCCTGTTATCAACGGCCACGCCTATGATTATGTCGATCATGCCTATGACGTGATCGTCGTCGGCGCCGGCGGCGCCGGATTGCGCGCCACGCTCGGCATGGCCGAACAGGGCTTCAAGACGGCCTGCATCACCAAGGTTTTCCCGACGCGCTCGCACACGGTTGCGGCCCAGGGCGGTATCGCCGCATCGCTGACCAATATGACGCCGGATAGCTGGCAGTGGCATCTCTACGATACGGTCAAGGGTTCCGACTGGCTCGGCGATGTCGATGCCATGCAATACCTGACCATGGAAGCGCCAAAGGCCGTCTATGAGCTCGAACATTACGGCGTTCCGTTCTCGCGCAATGCCGAGGGCAAGATCTACCAGCGGCCGTTCGGCGGCCACATGCAGAATTACGGCGAAGGCCCGCCGGTACAGCGCACCTGCGCCGTTGCCGACCGCACCGGCCACGCCATTCTGCACACGCTCTATGGTCAGTCGCTGAAGAACAATGCCGAATTCTTCATCGAATATTTCGCGCTCGACCTGATCATGTCGGATGACGGCAGCCGCTGCACCGGCGTCGTCGCCTGGAATCTTGACGACGGCACGATCCATCGCTTCTCGGCCAAGATGGTCGTTCTGGCGACCGGCGGCTATGGCCGTTCCTATTTCTCGGCAACCTCTGCCCATACCTGCACCGGCGACGGTGGCGGCATGGTGGCGCGCGCGGGTCTTCCGCTGCAGGACATGGAATTCGTCCAGTTCCACCCGACCGGCATTTACGGCTCAGGCTGCCTGATCACCGAAGGTGCGCGCGGCGAAGGCGGCTATCTCGTCAATTCCGAAGGCGAGCGCTTCATGGAGCGCTATGCGCCGTCGGCCAAGGATCTGGCCTCGCGTGACGTCGTGTCGCGCTGCATGACGCTGGAAATCCGCGAAGGCCGCGGCGTCGGCAAGAACAAGGACCATATCTACCTGCATCTCGACCATCTCGACCCGGCCGTTCTGCACGAGCGTTTGCCGGGCATTTCCGAGAGCGCCAAGATCTTTGCCGGTGTCGATGTCACGCGCGAGCCGATCCCGGTCCTGCCGACCGTTCACTACAATATGGGCGGCATTCCGACCAATTATTGGGGTGAAGTGCTGAATGCCGACGGGGAAAATCCCGAGCGCATCCTGCCCGGCCTGATGGCCGTCGGTGAAGCCGGCTGCGCCTCCGTGCACGGGGCAAACCGCCTCGGCTCCAATTCGCTGATCGACCTGGTGGTCTTCGGCCGCGCCGCCGCAATCCGCGCCGGTGAAGTCATCGACCGGGCGGCTCCCATTCCGGCGATCAACGAAAAAGCCTGCGAAAAGATCATGACGCGCTTCGACAAGCTGCGTTTTGCAAATGGCTCGACGCCAACAGCGGTGCTGCGTGAAAAGATGCAGCGCACCATGCAGGACGACGCCGCCGTGTTCCGCACGCAGGAATCGCTGGAAAGCGGCTGCCAGCGGATGAGCGCCATCTGGCAGGAACTGAGCGACGTCAAGGTCACCGACCGCTCGATGATCTGGAATTCCGACCTGGTGGAAACGCTGGAACTGGAAAACCTGATGGCCAATGCCATCGTCACCGTTTATGGCGCCGAAGCCCGCAAGGAAAGCCGCGGCAGCCACGCACGCGAGGATTTCGTCGATGGCCCGTTCGGCGGCCGCGACGATATCAACTGGCGCAAGCATACCCTGTCCTGGGTGAACGAGGCCGGCGAAGTCAGGCTCGACTACCGACCGGTTCATACCGAGCTTCTGGCCGAGGGCATCGATCCGAAAAAGATCGAACCGAAGGCGCGTGTGTATTGAGGGTGTTTGTGGCAGGATAAAAACAAGGACCAGATCCGCGAAGGACCCTGATATGGGTGAAATGAATATCAGAATTGAGGACGAACTGCGCACGAAGATAGAAGATTTGGCGAAGAGCAATGCACGTTCGCTCAACGCGGAAATTTCCGATCTTCTGACAAAAGCCGTCAACTATGAGCGCCGCCAGGAGAGCTTTGCCGACATAGCGCGAAGGATCGCTGCCATGACGCCGAAGGATGTGCCGCAAACCGGCAGCCTGGAGATGCTCAGAGAGGATCGCGATCGGTGATCCTCGTGGTTGATGCCTCCGTGGCCGTGATGTGGTTCATTAAGGAAATGGGGCACGACAAAGCTTTGGCGCTTGCCGAACATGGGAACATCTTGATTACCCCTGACCTTATCTTTCCCGAGGTCGGCAATGTTCTTAGACGGAAAGTGCGGCAGGGCCTGATATCGGAAACCCAGGCATCGATGGCGGTGCAGAGACTTCCGGATGCTTTCAGGCGAATCGTGCCGTGTGCGGATTTGATCGACAATGCCTTTTCCATGGCATCGCAGCTCGATCATTCGGTTTACGACGCGCTTTATCTGGCCTGCGCGATGGTGCAGCCGGATGGAAAGCTGGTCACGGTGGATGAAAAGTTCAGAGCCAAGGCCACCGCTGCCGGGTACGGCGAGAAAATTTTGAATTTGGACGCAGCTTACGCGCTCGTCACGACGTCACAGGAAAACGATAATGGTTGAACTCGCTCTCCCCAAGAATTCGACGATGACCGAAGGCAAGGTTTGGCCGAAGCCGGCCGGTGCCACCAATACCCGCGAGTTCCGCATCTATCGCTGGAGCCCGGACGACGGCAAGAACCCGTCGATCGATACGTTCTATATCGATGTCGATGATTGCGGCCCGATGGTTCTGGATGCGCTACTCTACATCAAGAACAAGATCGACCCGACGCTGACATTGCGCCGCTCCTGCCGTGAAGGCATTTGCGGGTCCTGCGCCATGAATATCGACGGCACCAATACGCTGGCCTGCACCAAGGGCATGGACGAGGTGAAGGGTACGGTGAAGGTCTACCCGCTGCCGCATATGCCTGTCGTCAAGGACCTGGTGCCGGATCTTACCAATTTCTACGCCCAGCACCGCTCGATCGAGCCCTGGCTGAAGACGGTCTCGCCGACGCCGGCCAAGGAATGGAAGCAGAGCCATGAGGACCGCCAGAAGCTTGACGGTCTCTACGAGTGCATTCTGTGCGCCTGCTGTTCCGCCTCGTGCCCGAGCTATTGGTGGAACGGCGACCGCTATCTCGGTCCGGCCGTGCTGCTGCAGGCCTATCGCTGGCTGATCGACAGCCGTGACGAGGCCAAGGGCGAGCGTCTCGACAATCTGGAAGATCCTTTCCGTCTTTATCGCTGCCATACGATCATGAATTGCGCCCAGACCTGTCCAAAAGGTTTGAACCCGGCCAAGGCGATCGGGGAAATCAAGAAGATGATGGTGGAACGGCGGGTTTAGTTTTGGTTGTTGCTTAACTGAGGCGATGCGGGCTGGGCTTCCACCCCCCTCTGTCACTGCGTGACATCTCCCCCGCAAGGGGGGAGATTGTTCTTTTCCCGGGCTTGCCCCTTGAGGAGGAAATGTCGGCGTCGCCGACAAAGGGGGATGGCCGCATACGCTAACCGTGCACTGGACGCTCAAAGCGCGCTCCAAGCGTCCGCTCCATCCGGCAACCTCGCGACGCACGGTTCCAACCGTTTCAATCATGCCACAGGTCTCAAAGATTCCGCCGCATCTTGATTTTAAAGTTAGTTTTAAGCTAATTCCGCCTATATTCCCCTGGACAAAGCGATAGCAGAGATGATCGGGAGCAAAAACATGCGGACAATACATGCGGTGGCGGGACTGGCCGTGGTGCTGGCGCTGGCTGGATGTCAGAGAACGTCCACGAGCGATTTCGGTGGAAACCCCGTTTCGCCGGCTCCCCTGCAGGCGCAGCCCGTGCCGACGGTGTCGTCGGGCCAGCTGGCTGCACCCGGCGATACATCGCAGTTTCCGGCAGCGCCCGTCAGCGGCACGGCTGCGGTCGGTGGTGTTACGACACCTGGCGGCACCGAGGTTGCAGCGGCGACCAATGCGCTTGATGTGACCAAGGAATCGATGGTCGGCAACTGGCGTGTGGCGAACGGCGGCAGTTCCTGCGACATGTTCCTGACGCTCACCAATCTCGGCAGCGGCTCGCGCGGCGGCACGCGCGGTTGCGCTGGCGAACTGACGGCAATGGGCTCCTGGGAAGTGGCCGGCAAGCAGGTCGTGCTGAAGGACCGCAACGGCAATCCGCTCGCCCGCCTGTTCAAGACGGCCGATGCCCGCTTTGACGGCTCGACGAATGGCGGCCAGCCGGTCAGCCTCAGCCGTTAATACAGCAGCCCGGCTCCAGCCGGGCTTTTTCTTGCCGTCGTTTCCGACGTAGAACCGGTAAAGCGCGTGCCCAATCCACAAGACAGTATTTCGCGAAAACTCGAAGCCATGATCGCGGCGGGAACGCTGACCCGTGACCCGGCGCAACTCGTCATCGCCAAGCGGCTCGATCACCTCTCCTCGGAACTGGCCGCCAGCCGCGCCCAGCGCAAGTCGAATGCGCTCGGCTGGCTGTTCGCCTCGCGCAAGACCGAGCAGCCGCCGCTGAAGGGGCTTTATCTCTATGGCGGCGTCGGGCGTGGCAAGACCATGCTGATGGACCTGTTTTTCGAGACGGTGCCGATCCAGCGCAAGCGGCGGGCGCATTTCCATGAATTCATGGCCGATGTGCACGAGCGCATCTTCAAGCACCGGCAGAAGTTGAAGAACGGCGAAACGCGCCAGGCCGATCCGATGCCACCCGTGGCGGCGGAAATCCTGTCGGAGGCCCGTCTTCTGTGCTTCGACGAATTCTCTGTCACCGACATCGCCGATGCGATGATCCTGTCGCGGCTGTTCGGTGAGCTGTTTTCCAAGGGCTGCGTGCTGGTGGCGACATCCAATGTCGAGCCGGGCAATCTCTACAAGGATGGGCTTAATCGCGGGTTGTTCCTACCGTTCATCGACCTTTTGAAGGCGCATGCGAACATCGTGCCGCTGGATACGGCGACGGATTACCGGCTGGCGAAGATCGAGGGCCTGCCGGTCTGGTCTTCGCCGCTCGGGCCGCAGGCTGACGCCGAGCTCGACAATGCCTGGAAGCTGGCAACGGCCGGGCTGACGGTCAATTCCGCTGAAGTTGCCTTCAAGGGCCGAAAGATCGTCGTTCCCAAGGCTGCCGGCGAATGCGCGCGGTTTTCCTTTGCCGATCTCTGCGAAAAGCCGCTCGGGGCTGCGGATTATCTCGCCATTCTCTCGCAGTACCGGACGATCTTTGTCGAGCATATCCCGCATCTGGGGCCGGAGCGGCGCAATGAGACCAAGCGCTTCATCATGCTGATCGACACGATCTACGATCACAGCGCGCGGCTATTTGCCTCCGCAGCGGCGGCGCCGGTCGATCTGCTGACGGCAAAAAAAGGCACCGAAGGGTTCGAGTTTGACCGCACGGTATCGCGCCTGATCGAGCTTCAGAGCAAGGAATATGCCGCAAACCATGACGGCAATTCTGCTGTTTTGTGACACATTGACGACGCATTATATTACGTTTACGTAAGAATTTTATGATCTAACCGATTGAAATTGCTCTACGCAAAAGTATCGGTTGATATTTGAATTTTTGAAGTTTAATTCCTTGCGCCGAAGGTTTGCCATAGCTCGCGCTCGAGGCGCCACGTCAGGCCTTGTCAGATTTGGATCGCAAAGGAAGCACTTTCATGGCGCGCAACAAGATCGCACTTATTGGTTCTGGAATGATTGGTGGCACGCTGGCGCATCTCGCCGGCCTGAAAGAACTGGGCGACATCGTCCTGTTCGACATTGCCGACGGCATTCCGCAGGGCAAGGGTCTCGATATCGCTCAGTCCTCTCCCGTCGAAGGCTTCAATGCCAATCTCACGGGTGCCAGCGACTATTCCGCAATCGAAGGTGCGGATGTCTGCATCGTCACCGCCGGCGTTGCCCGCAAGCCCGGCATGAGCCGCGACGATCTGCTCGGCATCAACCTCAAGGTCATGGAACAGGTCGGCGCCGGTATCAAGAAATATGCCCCGAACGCCTTCGTCATCTGCATCACCAACCCGCTCGACGCGATGGTCTGGGCGCTGCAGAAGTTCTCCGGCCTGCCGAAGAATATGGTCGTCGGCATGGCCGGCGTGCTCGATAGCTCGCGTTTCCGCCTGTTCCTGAGCCAAGAATTCAACGTGTCCGTCCAGGACGTGACTGCCTTTGTTCTCGGCGGCCATGGCGACACGATGGTGCCGCTCGCCCGTTACTCGACCGTTGGCGGCATTCCGTTGACCGATCTGGTCAAGATGGGCTGGGTCACCAAGGAGCGCCTGGAAGAGATCATCCAGCGCACCCGCGACGGCGGCGCAGAAATCGTCGGTCTCCTGAAGACCGGTTCGGCCTACTACGCTCCGGCCGCATCGGCGATCGAAATGGCTGAATCCTTCCTCAAGGACAAGAAGCGCGTGCTTCCGGCGGCCGCCTATCTGTCGGGCCAGTACGGCGTCAAGGACATGTATGTCGGCGTTCCGACGATCATCGGTGCCGGCGGCATCGAGCGCATCATCGAAGTCGAATTCAACAAGGCCGAGCAGGAAGCCTTCGAAAAGTCGGTCGCTTCGGTGGCAAGCCTTTGCGAAGCCTGCGTCGCCATCGCTCCGAGCCTCAAGTAAGAGCGCTCCCGGTATTGCCATCAGGCCGAAACAGGAAATTTCCCGATGAACATTCATGAATATCAAGCCAAGGCTCTGTTGAAGACCTTTGGCGCACCGGTTGCGGAAGGTGTCGCCATCTTCTCGGCGGATGAAGCAGAAGCGGCTGCAAAGTCGCTTCCAGGCCCGCTCTACGTGGTCAAGAGCCAGATCCATGCGGGCGGCCGCGGCAAGGGCAAGTTCAAGGAACTCGGCCCGGATGCCAAGGGCGGCGTTCGCCTGGCGTTTTCCATCGACGAAGCCAAGGCGCATGCCAAGGAAATGATGGGCAACACGCTGGTGACAGCGCAGACCGGCGAAGCCGGCAAGCAGGTCAACCGTCTCTATATTGAAGACGGCGCCGACATTGCCCGCGAGCTTTACCTCTCGCTGCTCGTCGACCGCTCGGTCGGCCGCGTTGCCTTCGTGGTGTCCACCGAAGGCGGCATGGACATCGAGGCTGTCGCCCATGACACGCCCGAGAAGATCCACACCATCGCCATCGATCCGGAAACGGGCGTGACGGATGCGGACGTTGCCGCGATCTCCAAGGCTCTGGAGCTTTCGGGCGCTGCTGCCGAAGATGCCAAGTCGCTGTTCCCGATCCTCTACAAGGCCTTCAACGAGAAGGACATGGCGCTGCTCGAGGTCAACCCGCTGATCGTCATGAAGAACGATCATCTGCGTGTTCTCGATGCCAAGATGTCGTTCGACGGCAATGCGATCTTCCGTCACGACGACGTCAAGGCGCTGCGCGACGAGACCGAAGAGGATGCCAAGGAAATCGAGGCCTCGAAGTGGGATCTCGCCTATGTGGCGCTCGATGGCAATATCGGCTGCATGGTCAATGGCGCAGGTCTTGCCATGGCGACGATGGACATCATCAAGCTTTACGGCAAGGAGCCGGCAAACTTCTGCGACGTCGGCGGTGGCGCCGGCAAGGAGAAGGTGGCTGCGGCCTTCAAGATCATCACGGCCGACCCCAAGGTCGAAGGCATTCTCGTCAACATCTTCGGCGGCATCATGAAATGTGACGTCATTGCCGAAGGCGTCGTCGCTGCCGTGCAGGAAGTCGGCCTCAAGGTTCCGCTCGTCGTGCGGCTTGAAGGCACCAATGTCGAGCTCGGCAAGAAGATCCTGAATGAATCGGGTCTCGCGATCACGGCGGCAGACGACTTGGACGATGCGGCCAAGAAGATCGTCGCTGCGATCAACGCCTAATTTGAAGGACCCGAACGTATGTCTATTCTCGTCAATAAAGACACAAAGGTCCTGGTTCAGGGCCTGACCGGCAAGACCGGCACTTTCCACACCGAGCAGGCGCTTGCCTATTACGGCACGCAGATGGTCGGCGGTATCCACCCCAAGAAGGGTGGCGAAACCTGGACGGGTTCGAAGGGCGAAAGCCTGCCGATCTTTGCAACGGTTGCCGAAGCCAAGGAACGCACCGGCGCCGACGCGTCCGTGATCTACGTTCCGCCGGCGGGTGCCGCAGACGCGATCATCGAGGCGATCGAAGCCGAGATCCCGTTCATCACCTGCATCACCGAAGGCATTCCGGTCATGGACATGGTTCGCGTCAAGGCCCGCCTCGACCGTTCCAAGTCGCGCCTGCTCGGCCCCAACTGCCCGGGCATCCTGACGCCGGAAGAATGCAAGATCGGCATCATGCCGGGCTCGATCTTCCGCAAGGGTTCGGTCGGTATCGTCTCGCGCTCCGGCACGCTGACCTATGAGGCCGTGTTCCAGACCTCGAACGAAGGCCTTGGCCAGACGACCGCTGTCGGCATCGGCGGCGACCCGGTCAAGGGCACGGAATTCATCGACGTGCTGGAAATGTTCCTCGCCGACGACGCCACGACCTCGATCATCATGATCGGCGAAATCGGCGGCTCGGCTGAAGAAGATGCGGCACAGTTCCTGATCGACGAAGCGAGACAAGGCCGCAAGAAGCCGATGGCAGGTTTCATCGCCGGCCGGACGGCGCCGAAGGGCCGGACCATGGGCCATGCCGGTGCTGTCGTTTCCGGCGGCAAGGGCGATGCGGAATCGAAGATTTCGGCCATGGAAGCGGCTGGCATCAAGGTCTCGCCTTCCCCGGCGCGCCTGGGCAAGACGCTGGTCGAAGTCCTCAAGGGCTGAGACAGACCATACCAAGACGTGACCGGGCTTCCCATTGCGGATGGCCCGGTCTGCACCATTTGAAGATGTGAAGGCGCATCAAGCGCTTTCGACAATGCGGTTTACTTTCGCAAATGCGGTTTACCGGGGCCAGCACCCGGCAGAGTTAACAAGTCAGGAGGCGGACGGACAGGTCCGCAGAGCACCATGGCACGGCAAGAAGCCAACGAGCAATTTCAGCTGACTTCGTTCCTTGATGGAGCGAATGCCGGCTATATCGATCAGCTCTATGCGCGCTACGAAAACGATCCGTCGTCGGTCTCCGGCGAGTGGCAGTCGTTCTTCAAGGCGCTGCAGGAGCAGCCGGAAGACGTGATCAAGGCCGCCAAGGGCGCTTCCTGGAAGAAGCCCAACTGGCCGATCCCGGCGAGCGGCGACCTGGTCTCGGCGCTGGACGGCGACTGGGGTACGGTCGAAAAGGTCATCGAAAAGAAGGTGCAGGCGAAGGCAGAAGCCAAGGCCGTCGAAACCGGCGTTGCCGCAGCACCCGCCGACGTACACCAATCGACCCGCGACAGCGTGCGCGCGATCATGCTGATCCGCGCCTACCGCATGCGCGGCCATCTGCATGCCAAGCTCGACCCGCTGGCGATTGCCGCTCCGGTCGACGATTATCATGAGCTGTCGCCGTCCAACTACGGTTTCGGCCCGGAAGACATGGACCGCCCGATCTTCATCGACAACGTGCTGGGCCTGGAATATGCCACCCTGCGCGAGATCGTCGATATTCTCGAGCGCACCTATTGCTCGACGCTCGGCGTCGAGTTCATGCATATTTCCGATCCGGAAATCAAAGGCTGGATCCAGGAGCGCATCGAAGGTGCGGACAAGGGTGTCGATTTCACGCCGGAAGGCAAGAAGGCCATCCTGCAGAAGCTGATCGAGGCCGAAGGTTTCGAGCAGTTCATCGACGTCAAGTACAAGGGCACCAAGCGCTTCGGCCTCGATGGCGGCGAATCGCTGATCCCGGCGCTCGAGCAGATCATCAAGCGCGGCGGCCAGGAAGGCCTGAAGGAAATCATCCTCGGCATGGCCCATCGCGGCCGTCTGAACGTCTTGACCAACGTCATGGGCAAGCCGCACCGGGCGGTGTTCCATGAGTTCAAGGGCGGCTCGGCTGCTCCCGACGATGTCGAAGGCTCCGGCGACGTGAAATACCATCTGGGTGCTTCGTCAGACCGCGAGTTCGACGGCAACAAGGTGCATCTGTCGCTGACGGCCAACCCGTCGCATCTGGAAATCGTCAATCCTGTCGTCATGGGCAAGGCCCGCGCCAAGCAGGACCAGATGGCCAAGATCTTCGAAGGCGACGTCATTCCGTTGTCCGAGCGGGCGCAGGTCATGCCGCTTCTGCTGCATGGCGACGCGGCCTTCGCCGGCCAGGGTGTCACGGCTGAAATTCTCGGCCTGTCGGGTCTGCGCGGCCACCGCGTCGCCGGCACTGTGCATTTCATCATCAACAACCAGATCGGTTTCACCACCAATCCGGCGTTTTCGCGCTCGTCGCCCTATCCGTCCGACGTTGCCAAGATGATCGAAGCGCCGATCTTCCACGTCAATGGCGACGATCCGGAAGCGGTTGTCTATGCCGCCAAGATCGCCACCGAATACCGGATGAAGTATCACAAGCCTGTCGTCGTCGACATGTTCTGCTACCGCCGTTTCGGCCATAACGAGGGTGATGAGCCGTCGTTCACGCAGCCGAAGATGTACAAGGTGATCCGCGCCCACAAGACGGTCGTGCAGATCTATGGCGAACGCTTGATCGCAGAAGGCCTGATCTCCGAAGGCGAACTGGAAAAGATGCGTGCCGACTGGCGTGCGCGTCTGGAGCAGGAATTTGAGGCCGGACAGTCCTACAAGCCCAACAAGGCCGACTGGCTTGATGGCGTCTGGTCGGGGCTTCGCGCTGCCGACAACCAGGATGAGCAGCGCCGCGGCAAGACCTCGGTGCCGATGAAGGTGCTGAAGGATGTCGGCCGCAAGCTGTCGGAAGTTCCGGCCGGCTTTGCCGCCCACAAGACCATCCAGCGCTTCATGGACGGCCGCGCCAACATGATCCAGACCGGTGAAGGCATCGACTGGGCGATGGCGGAAGCACTCGCATTCGGCACGCTCTGCGTCGAAGGCACCAAGATCCGCCTGTCGGGCCAGGATTGCGAACGCGGCACGTTCTCGCAGCGCCATTCGGTTCTCTACGATCAGGAAACCGAAGAACGCTACATCCCGCTCGCCAACCTCTCGCCGGCCCAGGCCCGTTACGAAGTCATCAACTCGATGCTTTCGGAAGAGGCGGTGCTTGGCTTCGAATACGGCTATTCGCTGGCGCGCCCGAATGCGCTGACGCTCTGGGAAGCCCAGTTCGGGGACTTCGCCAATGGTGCACAGGTCGTGTTCGACCAGTTCATCTCGTCGGGCGAACGCAAGTGGCTGCGCATGTCGGGCCTCGTCTGCCTGCTGCCGCACGGCTACGAAGGCCAGGGTCCGGAACATTCCTCGGCCCGGCTCGAACGCTGGCTGCAGATGTGCGCCGAAGACAATATGCAGGTGGCCAACGTCACGACGCCGGCCAACTATTTCCACATCCTGCGCCGTCAGACGAAACGCGACTTCCGCAAGCCGCTGATCATGATGACGCCGAAGTCGCTGCTGCGCCACAAGCGCGCTGTCTCTTCGCTGTCGGAAATGGCCGGCGAGACCTCGTTCCACCGTCTGCTTTGGGACGATGCCGAGGTCATCAAGGATGGTCCGATCAAGCTGCAGAAGGACGCCAAGATCCGTCGCGTCGTGCTGTGCACCGGCAAGGTCTATTACGATCTGCTGGAAGAGCGCGAAAAGCGCGGCATCGACGATGTCTATCTGCTGCGCGTCGAACAGCTCTATCCGTTCCCGGCCAAGGCGCTCATCAACGAACTCTCGCGCTTCCGCCATGCCGAAATGGTCTGGTGCCAGGAAGAGCCTAAGAACATGGGCGCCTGGTCGTTCATCGACCCCTATCTGGAATGGGTGCTTGCCCATATCGATGCCAAGTACCAGCGGGTGCGCTATACCGGCCGTCCGGCCGCTGCCTCGCCGGCAACGGGCCTGATGTCCAAGCATCTCGCCCAGCTTGCCGCATTCCTCGAAGACGCGCTTGGCGGCTGAAAAACGGGAGGCTGAAAGGCCTCCCTCATCTGCCTCACCAGAAACAGACACCCGATCAACGGACGACAAAAAATCATGGCCACAGAAATCCGCGTTCCCACTCTGGGCGAATCCGTCAGCGAAGCCACCATCGGCACCTGGTTCAAGAAGGTCGGCGATACCGTCAAGGCCGATGAGCCGCTGCTTGAACTCGAAACCGACAAGGTCACGATCGAAGTGCCGTCACCTGCCGCCGGCGTATTGTCGGAAATCGTGGCTGCCGCCGGCGAGACCGTCGGCCTCGGCGCACTGCTCGGCAACATCACCGCAGGTGCGGCGGGTGCTGCACCCGCAGCGCCTGCTGCGGCTGAAAAGAAGGCGGCCGAGCCGGCGCCTGCCGCGCCCGCAGCCGCTGCTGCGGCACCCGCCGCAACGCCTGCCGCTTCTGCCATGCCGGCAGCACCGGCTGCTGCCAAGATGCTGGCAGAAAACAACCTTTCGGCTGAACAGGTCGATGGTTCGGGCAAGCGTGGCCAGGTTCTGAAGGGCGATGTCATCGCCGCCGTTGCCAAGGGCATTTCGGCACCTGCAGCCGTGTCCGAGCCGGTCAAGGCCGTGACGCGCGGCCCTTCGGCTGCCGAGGACGCACCGCGCGAAGAGCGCGTCAAGATGACCCGTCTGCGCCAGACGATTGCCAAGCGCCTCAAGGACGCACAGAACACGGCTGCGATGCTCACCACCTATAACGAGGTGGACATGAGCGCCGTCATGAGCCTGCGCACCAAGTACAAGGACATTTTCGAGAAGAAGCACGGCGTCAAGCTCGGCTTCATGGGCTTCTTCACCAAGGCGGTGACGCATGCCCTGAAGGAAATTCCCTCCGTCAACGCCGAGATCGACGGCACCGACATCATCTACAAGAACTTCTGCCATATCGGCATGGCCGTCGGCACCGACAAGGGCCTCGTCGTTCCCGTCATCCGCGATGCCGACACGTTGTCGATCGCCGAAGTCGAGAAGGATCTCGGCCGTCTCGCCAAGCTTGCCCGCGATGGTGCGCTCTCCATGGCCGACATGCAGGGCGGCACGTTCACCATCACCAATGGCGGCGTCTACGGTTCGCTGATGTCCTCGCCGATCCTGAATGCGCCGCAGTCGGGCATTCTCGGCATGCACAAGATCCAGGACCGCCCGGTCGTGGTCGGCGGTCAGATCGTCATCCGTCCGATGATGTATCTGGCGCTCTCCTACGATCACCGGATCGTCGACGGCAAGGAAGCCGTGACCTTCCTGGTGCGCGTCAAGGAAAGCCTGGAAGATCCGGAACGTCTCGTTCTCGATCTGTAATTGGACGATCTTGGGGCTCAAGGCCCCTCATCCGGCCTGCGGCCACCTTCTCCCCGCCTGCGGGGAGAAGGGACAAGCGGCAAACTCCGTCATCCCCTCTCCCCGCGAGCGGGGAGAGGGTTAGGGTGAGGGGCACTTCTCAACACGAGAGCCCAGCCGATCAAAAGGAATAGTCTTCAATGGACGCAGCAGTTCTGGCCGTATCGCCTTTCATCACGCTTCTCGCCTGGAGCGTAGTGCTGCTTTTGGTCCATATCGGGCTGCAGAGCATTCCTGCCACGCTGGAGCTGGGCTCGTCCTGGAACGCTGGCCCGCGTGACGACGGGCAAAAGCCGTCCGGCGTGTTTGCCGGCCGTGCGGAACGGGCCTTCGCCAATTTCCGCGAAACCTACCCGGCCTTTATCGGTCTTGCCGTGTCGCTGGCGATTACCGGCGATCTCAGCGGCTGGGGCCTGGTTGGCGCGTGGCTGTGGCTCGTCTGCCGGATCGTCTATATCCCGCTCTACCTGGCAGGCATTCCCTATATCCGCTCGCTCGTCTGGGTTGGATCGTTGATCGGCTTGCTCGTCATGACGGCCGTGCTTATCTTCTGACGGATATCGGAACCCGTAAACGACCGGAGACACCGCCGTGCATCCCTATCTGTTCGAACTTGCTTCCCTGATGGCGATTTTCTCCTTCGCCATTGTCTCGCCCGGTGCCGATCTTGCCATGGTCATGCGGCAGTCGATCGTCAACGGCCGCCGCTCCGCCGTCATCACGTCTTTTGGCGTCGGCACGTCGCTGATGTTTCATGTGACCTATACGATCCTCGGGCTCGGGCTGTTGATCTCGCAGTCGATCTACCTGTTCAACATCGTCAAATGGTGCGGTGTCGCCTATCTTCTTTATATAGGCATCAAGTCTCTGCGCGCCGGCAAGACCGACATGACCACGCAGGCTGACGGCATTGCGGCCAGCGAAAAGCGTCAATCCGGACTGAAAGCCTTTGGTCTCGGCTTTGCCGCCAATGCGCTCAATCCGAAGCCTGTGTTCTTCTTCCTGTCGATCTTTTCAACGGTGGTCAGTGCCCACACGCCGATCATGGTCAAGTTCGGCTATGGCCTGGTGATGGCGAGCTGCCTGATCCTCTGGTTCGTGGGCGTCAGCCTGTTCATGACGACGCCGAAGATGCGCGCCGCGTTTTCGCGCGCCAGCCAATGGATCAATCGCGCCAGCGGTCTGGTCTTCATTGCGCTCGGCTTGAAGCTCGCCACCGAAAAGGCAGCCTGAGCATGCGCCTTGCCGTTTCCGCATCGATCTTGAGCGCATTGTTGGCGGTTTCGCCGGCAATGGCTGCCGATTGCCTGCAGGAGCGGGCCATTTACGGTGACGCGGACGGTGCCTACGAGCTGCGTTTCGAGCCGGTCGGCTCGACGAGTGCGGTCACCAGCAATCATTTCAAGGTCATGGTCGGCAAGACCGGCCTGGTGCTGGACGGGATCGTCATGCAGTCCGGCGAGCCCGAGCGCGCCAATGGCATGATCATGAACAATTGCCCGGAAGGCGATGTGACCGGCGACGATATCGCCGCCTGCACCGTCTGGCAGGGCGTCATCTATTCCGTCGGTGCCGACGGCAAGGTTGCCTCGCTGCCGGGCGAAGGTATTGCGGCTGCCTCACAGGTGCTTTTGCCCGATTTCGGCCCCTCGATCCGCAATTCGCCGATCTGGGGCAAAGCGACGGTCGCGCCGTGGGACGCTCTCACCCTCAAGGGATGCGGCCAATGACGCGCGATGACGTGCCCGTTCTGCTGGTGCCCGTTCTGCTGGTGCCCGTTCTGCTGGTGACCGGCGGCAGCCGCGGCATCGGTGCGGCCATCTGCCGGTCGGCCGCAGCGCAGGGCTGGGCGGTTGCCGTCAATTATGCCTCCAATCGCCCTGCCGCCGACGCGGTCGTGGCCGCAATCGAAGCGGATGGCGGGATGGCCATTGCCGTGGAAGGCGATGTCGGCACCCAGGCTGGGATCGACAGTATCTTTGCTGCAGTGGACAAAGCGTTTGGCAGGCTCGACGGTCTGGTCAACAATGCCGGTATTGTCGATGTTCCCGTGCGGATCGATGAGATCACGGCGGAGCGGCTGGAGCGGATGCTGCGGATCAATGTCTCCGGTTCGATCCTGTGTGCCTCTGCCGCGATCCGACGCATGTCGGTGCGTCATGGCGGCAAGGGCGGCGTCATCGTCAATATTTCCTCGATGGCCGCCGTGCTCGGGTCCGCCGGGCAATATATCGATTATGCCGCCTCCAAGGGCGCGATCGACACGTTCACGGTCGGGCTTGCGCGCGAGGTCGTCGCAGACGGCATTCGCGTCAATGCGGTGCGCCCCGGCGTCATCGATACGGATATCCACGCGTCCGGCGGGCTTCCCGACCGCGCCCGCGATCTTGGACCAACCATTCCCATGCAACGGCCGGGCACCGCGCAAGAGGTTGCCGACGCCGTTCTCTATCTGCTTTCGCCTTCGTCGTCCTATGTAACGGGCGCCATTCTCAACGTCAGCGGCGGACGCTAGCCGCTCTCAGGAAGGACTTTTCTATGGCTTATGATCTCATCGTTATCGGTACCGGCCCCGGCGGCTATGTCTGCGCCATCAAGGCGGCCCAGCTCGGCCTCAAGGTCGGCGTCATCGAGAAGCGCGCCACCTATGGCGGCACCTGCCTCAATATCGGCTGCATTCCATCGAAGGCGCTGCTGCATGCGTCTGAAGTCTTCCACCAGACCGGCCACGGCATCGATGTGCTGGGCGTCGAAGTCGCCGCACCGAAGCTGAACCTGGAAAAGATGCTCGCCCACAAGGACGCGACCGTTAAATCCAATGTCGATGGCGTCGCCTTCCTGTTCAAGAAGAACAAGATCGATACATTCCAGGGCACCGGCAAGGTGCTCGGCGAAGGCAAGGTCTCCGTCACCAGCGACACGGGTGAAGAGCAGATCATCGAGACCAAGAACGTTGTCATCGCGACAGGTTCCGATGTTGCCGGCATTCCCGGCGTCGAGGTCGATATCGATGAAAAGATCATCATTTCGTCCACCGGCGGTCTGGCGCTCGAAAAGGTCCCGGCCACCATGGTCGTGGTCGGCGGCGGCGTTATCGGCCTCGAACTCGGCTCGGTCTGGTCGCGTCTCGGCGCCAAGGTCACCGTGGTCGAATATCTCGATACCATCCTCGGCGGCATGGACGGCGAGGTTTCCAAGCAGTTCCAGCGTTTGCTGGTCAAGCAGGGCATCGATTTCAAGCTCGGCGCCAAGGTGACCGGCGTTGAAAAGTCCGATAAGGGCGCCAAGGTGACCTATGAGCCGGTCAAGGGCGGCGATGCCGCGACGATCGATGCCGATGTCGTCCTGATCGCCACCGGCCGCAAGCCATTTACCGACGGTCTCGGCCTTGCCGAAGCCGGTGTTGTGCTGGACAAGCGCGGCCGCGTCGAAATCGATCATCATTTCCTCACCAACGTGCCCGGCATCTACGCGCTGGGTGACGTCGTGCGCGGCCCGATGCTGGCGCACAAGGCCGAGGATGAAGGTGTTGCCGTTGCCGAGATCATCGCCGGGCAGGCGGGTCACGTGAACTATGACGTCATCCCGAGCGTCGTCTATACCCAGCCGGAAGTCGCCTCCGTCGGCAAGACCGAGGAAGAGCTGAAGGCTGCCGGGATCGCCTACAAGGTCGGCAAATTCCCGTTCACCGCCAATGGCCGCGCCCGCGCCATGCTGGCCACCGACGGCTTCGTGAAGATCCTGGCCGACAAGGACACCGACCGGGTTCTCGGCGGTCATATCGTCGGCTTCGGTGCCGGCGAAATGATCCACGAAATCACCGTTCTGATGGAATTCGGCGGCTCTTCGGAAGATCTCGGCCGCACCTGCCATGCGCATCCGACCATGTCGGAAGCGGTGAAGGAGGCAGCCCTCGCCACCTTCTTCAAGCCGATCCATATGTGAGAAACATCATATCGAAAACCGGAGGGGGCCGTGACAATCGGCCCCTTTGCGGCTCTGCCATGCGCGGTCTAGGATCGGCGCATTCAAGGAGTGCCGCCATGCCGCAAAGCCCCCGCTCAGTTCCGGTCACTTTCCCGCACCCGGCCTTGCCTTTGGCCGATTGGGCGGATTGTTACGAGCTTCTCGTCCCGGGACAGGCGACCACCGCGATCTCTGCCGCAAGACGGGCCTTGGGCGATTTTCCGGCCTGGGTCCGCGCCTTGATGTGGCTGCGAAACGCCGTTGTCAGCCCCTTCGGCCTAAAGGGGTCGGGTGCCGGGGGAAAGCATGAGATGATCGGTTTCTTCCCCATCATCTCGCAATCCAGCGAACAGGCCGTGCTCGGCTTTGACGACACGCATTTGGATTTCCGCATCGTCGTCGATGTGCGCCAGGCAGGCGAACTTGCCCAGCGCGTCAGCGTCACGACGCTGGTGCGCCGCAAGATCCTGTTGGGCAAGATCTATATCGCCGTCATCACGCCGTTTCACCGGCTGATCGTCAAGACCATGCTGGCGCGGCTTGCCCGTCCTCTCGCTTCAATAAGCTGAGCCGGATATTCTTTTTCGCCGTCGATCCGCCCTTGTAAAGCCAAGGTTCAGCACCATTTTTCCTTGGCGGCGCAACCGGTGCCGGTGGCCCAAGGCAGGTATCCGTGGCATCCGATTTCAGTGCGCCCAAACTCTCCCGCCCCAAAACCTCGACGGTCATCCGGCGGATCAGCTATGAGGCGGGGCAGAACCTGCGGCTGATCACCGTTGGCGTGGCAGTCTTCATCATCCTGCTTCTGGGGGCGTCCTTCTGGGTGTCCAAGAAGGGGCAGGAGGCGGACGAGGCCGTGGCGCATACGGTCCACAATGAGCGGCTGATCTCGGTCGTGCAGTCCCAGCTCCAGGATGCGGAAATTGGCCAGCGCGGCTATCTCCTGACCGGCGATCCCTTCTATCTCGAGCCCTATGACAAGGCCCTCAGCGGGCTGGGCGCCAGCGTGGAAAGCCTTGCGGTCGGCGTTTCCGACAATCGCCGCCAGGATGGCAATGTTGCCGTGCTGCGCTCGCTTGCGGCGCAGAAATTGTCGGAACTGCGCCAGACCGTCGAGCGCCGGCGTGCCGGCGATGAAGCCGCAGCCGTTGCCGTGTTGCGCAACGGGCAGGGCAAGGTGCTGATGGACGGGGTGCGCGACGTTTTGGAGCGCATGCGCGTGGAAGAGGAAAGCCTGATGACAGTGCGGGCCAACCAGGCGCGCCGCGCCGGGTTCGTGCTGGAGATGATGGTCATCGGGCTGGCGCTTCTGACGGCGCTTCTGGGCGTGATCGCAGTGCGGGCCTCGCTGCGGCGTGCGCGCTCGGCGGAGGCGTCCCGCGACGAGCTGTTGCAGCATCTCGACCGCAAGCTCCTGGCCATCATGGCCGCCGATATCGTCGGCTATAGCCGGATGATGGAGGGCGACGAAACCCAGACGCTGTCGCGGCTCAAAGACGTGCGCGACCGCATCGATCCGATCATTGCCAGCCATAGCGGCAGCATCGTCACCACGGCCGGCGACAGCGTGCTGGTCGCCTTTGCCAGCGCACTGTCGGCGATCGATTGTGCGGTGGAGATACAAGGGGCAATGGCGGCCGACAATGAGGAACTGCCGGAGGCCGATCATCTGATGTTCCGCATCGGCATCAATGTCGGCGATGTCATCGTGCAGGATGGCGATGTCTTCGGCGATACGGTCAATGTGGCGGCCAGGCTGGAACCGATGGCCGATCCCGGCGGCATCTGCATTTCACGCGCGGTGCGCGATCATATCCGCAAGCAGAGGCACCTGACGTTCGACGATCTGGGCTTTCTGAAGGTGAAGAATATCGCTCATCCGGTCAGCGCATTTAAGGTGCGGTTCGATCCGGCGGTGCAGTTGGAAGCGTTGGGTTGAGACAAAGTTGTTCCGGCCGCCCCGCCGGAAATTGGGGAGGCCCACCCCCCTCTGTCACTTCGTGACATCTCCCCCGCAAGGGGGGAGATTGTTCTTTTTCCCTTTTGGCGACAGAGCTAGCGATTAATCTCCCCCCTTGAGGGGGAGATGTCGGCGTCGCCGACAGAGGGGGGTAAGCCGATCCCGATCTCAAATTCAACGGCCGCGCGATCAGCCGCTTACTGCAGCGTCCGCGGCTGCAGCTGGGCCGGCTGTTCGACGGCGACATTGGCGCCCGTGCCGGCGGCCTGGGCGTCAAGGCCCGTGGCAACGACGGAAACGCGGAATACGCCGTCCAGGCTCTTGTCGAAGATGGCGCCGACGACGATATCGGCATCCTCGTAGACTTCCTCGCGGATGCGGGTGGCGGCCTCATCGACTTCGAACAGCGTCATGTCGGAGCCACCGGAGATCGAGATCAAGACGCCCTTGGCGCCCTTCATCGATACTTCGCTCAAGAGCGGATTGGCGATTGCCGCTTCGGCGGCCTTGGAGGCGCGGCTTTCGCCGCTCGCTTCGCCCGTGCCCATCATGGCGCGGCCCATGCCCTTCATCACCGATTTGACGTCGGCGAAGTCGAGGTTGATCAGGCCTTCCTTGACGATCAGGTCGGTGATGCAGCCGACGCCGGAATAGAGCACCCGGTCGGCAATGACGAAGGCATCGGCAAAGGTGGTCTTGGCGTCAGCGATGCGGAAGAGGTTCTGGTTGGGAATGACGATGACGGTATCGGCAGCTTCGCGCAGCCGCTCAATGCCCTCCTCGGCCGATTGCATGCGGCGCTTGCCCTCGAAGCTGAACGGCTTGGTGACGACGGCCACCGTGAGAATACCGGCATTGCGCGCGGCCTGCGCGATCACGGGGGCTGCGCCCGTGCCGGTGCCGCCGCCCATGCCGGCGGTGACGAAGCACATATGCGTGCCGCCGAGATGATCCATGATCTCGTCAATCGATTCTTCGGCTGCCGCGCGGCCGACTTCCGGCAGCGAGCCGGCGCCGAGACCCTCGGTCACCTGCGCGCCGAGCTGGATCAGCCGGGTCGCCTTCGACATGGTCAGCGCCTGCGCATCGGTGTTTGCAGCGACGAATTCGGCGCCCTGCAGGCCCTCGGTAATCATGTTGTTGATGGCATTGCCGCCGCCGCCGCCGACACCGATGACTGTGATCTTCGGCCTCATTTCCGAAATCACGGGTTTCTTGATCTCTGTCATCTTGTCTCCTTGGACGTAAGCGCGGCCCCGGCAAATGGAAGCGCGTTCCGGGGGCTGCATCGAATGCGAAGCGGAGCGGGCGCGAATCAGGCTGCCGCAGGTTATGCTGGCAAAAAGGCAGAGAGACGGCGCTGGTGCAAGAGTCACAGCTAAAATTGCTGTGCCGGCGAAGTTTCTGGGGGGTATCTGTCCCTTCTCCCCGGCGGGGAGAAGGTGGCCTGAAAGGCCGGATGAGGGGGACCGCAGGTGCGGAATGTGCCGGGCCGCCCCCTCATCGCCTCACTGCGTTCGGCACTTCTCCCCGCAGGGGAGAAGGGAAAAGAGCGCAGGGCTTAGTTCGCAGCCGGCATGCTGGTGACGGTGAAGCCGTCTTTTCGCAACAGTTCGATGACGCCTTCGGTTCCGGGCAGATGCAGGGCGCCGACGGCCATGAAGGCGGCGCCTTGGTCGAGGATCGGTTTGGCGCGCATCGCCATGGTCTTGTTGCGGTCGGTGATGATGCGCTGCTCGAAATCGGCATAGCCTGCGTCATCGCCAGAGGATTTTTCGTCCGAAACGGCTTTCATCATCGGCATGATCATGCCGGTATCGCCGGATAGATAGAGTTCGGTCGTCGTTTCCATCACGTCGGTCACGGTGTCGCCGAGCGCCAAGGTTTCGATTAGCGCTTCCAGATGAAACTGCACCGGCAGCGCGTCCATGGCCTGCAATTGCTCGACGAGGGTTTCCAGACCCTTCAGGCTTTTGCCTTGGCTTAAGGCATCCTGCGCCAGCTTCTTGTCGAGGAAGGCAGCGCCTGCGGCCTTGCGGCTCATTTCGCAGGCAGGCAGGGCAACGAAGCTGGCAATCATCCATGGCTTCATCTTGGCCACCAGCGTCAGCGGGATGCCGCGCGCCTTCAAGCCGGCCTCCAGTTTTTCCGTGTCTCCGGGTTTCAGGAAATCCTTGATCGTCTTGCCGTCGGCAAACATCGTCAGACCCGGCTGCATCATGATCGCCGCCGCTGCCTTGCGGTCATCGACGATCTCGTCGGATTCGACGATGACGGTTTTGGCCGTGTCGTAGGCCTGGCTGGCGCCTGCCGGCATGGCCAGAACGCGCGGATCGGTCACATGCATGGTGCCGAGCAGATAAGATGGCGCGATACCCGGCTTCTCGATCTTCCAGAACGTGCCCTTGCCGTTGGGAATGGCCGCCGCTTCTGTTTCCAGCGCCGCAAACCTGGCCGGATCAGAGACCTTCATTTCGGTAATCAGGTTCTTGCCGCCGCAGGAGGCATCCTCTGCCCGGGCTGGCGTGATCGACAGGAGCGTGACGACGAGGCTGAGCGCAAACAAGACGTGCAGCGTGGCGATCAGCGCAAGGACGTTGTCGCCGAACCGGCCGGTCAATCGGTCTGCCAGGCTGCGTGCCGGTTTTACCCAGTGCTGAAACATCGTCGATCCCGTCTGCGAAATATCAATCCGGCGATTCTAGCTGGCCAGGCCTCACGGCCTGTTTAACAAAACTGGTTAATGATGGTTAACGGCCGAAATTCAAGCGCGCGGATGGGCGCGGTCGTAGATTTCAAGCAGCCTTGCCGAATCGACGCCGGTATAGACCTGCGTGGTCGAAAGGCTCGCATGGCCGAGAAGTTCCTGGATGGTTCTAAGGTCGCCGCCGCCGGCCAGAAGATGGGTGGCGAAGGAATGGCGCAGCGCATGCGGCGTGGCCGTATCCGGCAGGCCGAGCGCGCCGCGCATCTTCTGCATTTCCCGCTGAATGATCCCCGCCTGCAGCTTGCCGCCCTTGGCGCCGCGAAAGAGCGGGCCTTCCGGGTTAAGATGATAGGGGCAGAGTTTTTCATAAGCGCGCACGGCATCGATCGCCGCCGATATCAACGGCACGACGCGGGTCTTGCCGCCCTTGCCATGAATGCGCAACGCGCTTGGTGTTCCCGCAAAATCGGCGGGGGTCAGATCCAGCGCTTCGGAAATGCGCAGGCCGCAGCCATAAAGCAGCGTCAGCACCGCCGCGTTGCGGGTGGCGATCCAGGGCTCCTCGGCAAGCTGTGCGTCGCTGGTGACGACCATCAGGGCATCGACCGATGTCAGCGGTTTCGGCAGCGATTTCGGCTGTTTGGGCGAGCGTACGGCGGAAGCGCCGGCGGCATTGGCGAGACCCTTCTTTTCCAGATAGCGCAAAAAGGAGCGTAAGCCCGCCAGCCCGCGGCCAAGCGTTCGGGCGCCGGCGCCGTCCCTGCGGCGGGATGCGAGGAAGCCACGCAGGTCGCCGGGGCGCAGCGCGCTGATATCGCTGAGCCTCGCCGGACCGCTGAGATGGCCGGTCAGGAAATGCAGGAATTGCCGTGTGTCGCGCTCATAGGCCTCGACTGTTTTGCCCGACAGGCGCCGCTCCTCGCCAAGGCCCGAGAGCCAGCGCTGGCGCTCGGCCATCAGTTCGGGATGACCTATGATCAGGAGTTCGTTCACAGCCATGCTCCGCGCGTTCGAGATGGCAGACTCTGCGCTCCCGCCGGTTATGTTTTTCCTAACGGCTCTTGGAATTTGTCATGCCTGGATCATATTCAACTGCGATAGCTCAAGCGCAGACGAGGCGGAAAAGCGATGGCGCGACGGGATTCGGCAGGCGGGTTCACCCATTTCGCGGAGACTTTGGCGCTGGTGTCGCATGGCCAGCCCGGCCATATCGTCGATACGCTGATTGCCGAACGCGGACAGCGCATCGTCAAGCATCCGCTCTGGCCGGTGCTGCGGCCGTTTCTCTATACGGTGCTGAATTACCGCAAGGCGATCGAGTTTGCCGATGCCGTCGCCAATGCGCCGGGCTTTCAGGCCTTCGAGCATCTGAGCCGGACCCTGTCTCTGAATATCCGCGTGCGCAATGAAGAGCGCATTCCCGAAAAAGGTGGCTTCCTCCTGGTCAGCAACCATCCGACCGGCATTGCCGATGGCATCGCGGTGTTCGATCTGTTGAAAAGCCGCCGACCCGACATGATGTTCTTTGCCAATCGCGATGCGATCCGGGTCAATCCGCGCTTCGTCGAGATGGTTATCCCGGTCGAATGGCGCGAGGATTACAAAAGCAAGCTGAAGGCGCGCGAAACCCTGCAGATCACCAACCGGGCGATCTCGGAGGGCAAGGCGACGGTGCTGTTTCCCTCCGGCCGGATCGCCTATTGGGCGGATGGACGGCTCAATGAGCGGCCCTGGAAAACCTCGGCTGTCGGCTTTGCCCGCAAATACAATCTGCCGATCCTGCCGGTGCATATGTCGGCGCGCAATTCCGGGCTGTTCTATTGGCTGGCGAAATGGTCGACGGAACTGCGCGACATGACGGTGTTTCACGAGCTCCTGAACAAGAAGGGCGACCTGTTCGATTTCACCATCGGCAACCTGATTCCGCCGGAAGTGCTGGATGGCGATCCCATGGCGGTGACGCGGGCGTTGGAGCGGCATACCGTCGTCGATCTCGCCCTTGACGGCGATGCGCGGTTCTCCAACCCGGTTCCGTTGCCGGAGATGATCGGGTAAATCTGCGTGATGCAGATTCGCTCGATGTTCGCCGCCAATTACCGGTCGCTCAAATCCATTCGCATGGATATGGCTGGCGTCAACCTGTTCATAGGCGAGAACGGCGTCGGCAAATCCAATCTCTACCGCGCCCTGCAGCTGATCCAGGCTGCCGTGCGCGGGCGGCTTGCCCATGAGATTGCCCGCGAAGGCGGCATGGCGTCTGCATTGTGGAGCGGCAAGCGCCGCAGCGGCGATCCCGTGCGCATCAAGCTCGAGGTCGAATTGCTCGATGAGGTCCAGGCGCTCAGTTTCCTTTACCGGGTGGAGGCCGGATTGCGGCCACCAAAAGCGGCTGCCGGTTTCGCGTTCGAACCGCAGGTGAAGGAGGAGGAACTGAGGGTTGATGCCGGCCGGCCGGTGACCGTGATGAAACGGGCGGGGCCGGGCATCTTCGTCCGCAACGCTGCAGGCCGGATGGAGGAATATCCGGAGCAGGCGCTGACCTCGGAAACCGCAATCGCGCTGTTGGGGGATGCCGGGCATTATCCGGAGATCGGCACGTTCCGCCGCGCGATCGACGGTTGGCGTTTTTTCCATGGTTTCCGCACGGACCGCGATTCGCCGCTGCGCTCCCCCTGCCTTGCCGTTACCGCGCCGATGCTGGACGAAGACGGCTCCAATCTCGCTGCCGTCTTTGCAACGCTGTTTCATACCCGGCAGGATACGGTCGATCTCGACCGCGCCATTGCCGATGCCTTTGGCGGCGCCAGGCTTATCGTGCCGCAACCGCAAGAATTTGCCGAATTTTCGCTGGTCTTTCCGGATTTCCCGCTGCGCCAGTTTTCGCCGCGCGAACTGTCGGATGGACAAATGCGGTTTCTGGCGCTTGCCGGGGCACTGCTCTCCTACCGCAAGCCCCGCTTCATCGCGCTCAACGAGCCGGAAACCAGCCTGCATCCGGACATGCTGCCGGCGCTTGCCGACATGATCGCCCAAGCCTCCAGCGACAGCCAGATCTGGATCGTCACGCATTCGGAACTGCTGGCGGCCGAAATCCAAAAACGCTGCGGCGCCCGCCCGAAACGGGTCATCCGCAACGACGGCGCGACCTGGATCGAGGGCATGCGTCTGACGGGCGTGATCGATGAGGAGGAGGATTGAAAACAAAAAGCCCCGCGATCATCTCGCAGGGCTTGTCTTTCATTCCATACCTGAAAAATATCAGGCGATCTTCTGGCCGGTCTTGGCCCAGTCGGCCAGGAAGGTTTCGAGGCCCTTGTCGGTCAGCGGGTGCTTGACGAGGGCTTTCAAAGTGGCCGGCGGGGCGGTGATGACGTCGGCGCCGATGAGGGCGGCTTCCTTGACGTGGTTGACCGTGCGGATCGAGGCGGCGAGGATTTCGGTCTCGTAGCCATAATTGTCGAAGATCTGGCGGATTTCGCGGATCAGGTCCATGCCATCGACGGCGATGTCATCGAGGCGGCCGACGAAGGGCGAAACGAAGGTGGCGCCGGCCTTGGCGGCGAGCAGGGCCTGGTTGGCCGAGAAGCACAGGGTCACGTTGGTCAGGTGACCATCGGACGAGAGGTTCTTGCAGGCCTTGAGGCCATCGAGCGTCAGCGGCAGCTTGATGCAGATATTGTCGGCGATCTTGGAAATGACAGCCGCTTCCTTCATCATCTGCTCGTATTCGGTGGCCGCGACTTCTGCGGAAACCGGACCTTCGACGATGCTGCAGATTTCCTTGGTCACTTCGACGATGTTACGGCCGGATTTCAGGATCAGCGAAGGGTTGGTCGTGACGCCGTCGACGAGGCCCAGGTCATTCAACTCCCGGATTTCATTCACATCGGCTGTATCGACAAAAAACTTCATGGAATTCTCCCTTTCGGCGCTCGGGCGGACGATGCGCGGGCTGCTCTGTTGTTTCGGGGTTTTCTTTAACGCAATCCGGAGGCAAGGTCACGGCCGATGACTGAAGATTCGACCGATTTGTTTGACGACCTGTTCGCCCGCCGCGTCGTGCCCGTTCTGGTGCCGATGCCCGCCCCGAAACCATACTCCTATGCCGTGCCGGAGGGAATGGCCGTCGAGCCCGGATCGATCGTCCAGGTGCCGCTTGGTCCCCGGCAGGTGCTGGGCGTGGTCTGGGACGGGATCGACGACGGCAGCGTCGATCCGCAAAAACTCAAAGCCATTACCCGCGTTTTCGATTGCCCGCCGCTGACAAAGGACATGCGCACCTTTCTCGATTGGGTCGCCACCTATACGGTTTCGCCACCCGGTCTCGTCGCGCGCATGGCGCTGCGGGCGCCCGCAGCGTTTGATCCCGAGCCGATGATCGAGGGTTTGCGGCTGACGGATGCCCGGCCGGAGCGGATGACATCGGCGCGCGAGCGGGTGATTGCGATGGCCGAAAACGGCTTGACCTGGACGCGGCCGGGACTGGCGCATGCGGCGGGAACATCCTCCAGCGTCATCGACGGACTGACGGCGCAAGGCGTGTTCGAGACGGTGTTCATGCCGCCGCCGCCGGTGGTGGCTGTGCCCGATCCTGATTATGTGGAACACCGGCTTGAAGGACCGCAGAAACAGGCGGCGCTCGATCTTCTTGCAAGCGTCGATGCCGGCGGTTTTTCCGTCTCGCTGATCGACGGCATTACCGGTTCGGGCAAGACCGAGGTCTATTTCGAGGCAATCGCCGCCACCTTGAAGGCCGGCAAGCAGGTGCTGATCCTTCTGCCGGAAATTGCGCTGACGGCGAGTTTTCTGGAGCGCTTCCAGGACAGGTTCGGCTCAAAGCCGGCCGAATGGCATTCGGATCTGGCACCGCGCACCCGCGAAAAAGTCTGGCGGCAGGTAACGGAGGGGGGCGTGCGGGTCGTGGCCGGAGCCCGCTCGGCGCTGTTCCTGCCGTTCGAGAATCTCGGGCTGATCGTCGTCGATGAAGAACACGATCCGGCCTACAAGCAGGAAGACCGCGTCTTTTACAATGCCCGCGACATGGCGGTGGTGCGGGCGCGGATCGGCGACTTTCCGGTCGTGCTGGTCT
Source organism: Pararhizobium qamdonense (assembly GCF_029277445.1). Taxonomy (NCBI): domain Bacteria; kingdom Pseudomonadati; phylum Pseudomonadota; class Alphaproteobacteria; order Hyphomicrobiales; family Rhizobiaceae; genus Pararhizobium; species Pararhizobium qamdonense. The sequence goes on from NZ_CP119566.1 coordinate 678,768, forward strand.
CAGCGACGCCATCGGTGGAAAGCAGGGTCAATGGCGATCTCGGCCGTTACAATCCGATCCATCTGCCGACGCGGTTTGGCGATGCCGCGCTGCCCGATCTAGGCCTGGTCGATATGCGAAAACATCCCCCCGAGCGCGGCGGCTTTCTGTCGCCGGTGATGCTGCGCTATATCGGCAAGGCAGTGGAGCGGGGCGAGCAGGCATTGTTGTTTCTCAACCGGCGTGGCTATGCGCCGCTGACGCTCTGCCGCGTATGCGGTCATCGCTTCCAATGCCCGGATTGCTCCAGCTGGCTGGTCGAGCACCGGTTTCGCGGCCAGATCCAGTGCCACCATTGCGGCTATGCGCAAAAGACGCCGGAAAGCTGCCCGGAATGCGGCACGCTCGATCATCTGGTGGCTTGCGGGCCCGGCGTCGAGCGGATTGCGGAGGAAGTGGACCGGCATTTTCCCGATGCGCGCACCATCGTGCTGTCCTCCGATCTGATGGGCGTCAAGCGGCTGCGGCTGGAGCTGGAAGCCATCGCCAAGGGCGAGGCCGATATCGTCGTCGGCACGCAGCTGGTCGCCAAGGGGCACAATTTTCCGATGATGACCTTTGTCGGCATCGTCGATGCGGATATCGGCCTTGCCAATGGCGATCCGCGTGCGGCCGAACGCACATTCCAGCTGCTGAGCCAGGTGACGGGCCGGGCCGGGCGAACCGGCCTGAAGAGCCTGGGCCTGTTGCAGACCTACCAGCCGCAGCACCCGGTGATGCAGGCGATCGTCTCGGGTGATTCGGATGCATTCTACGAGCGCGAAATCAGCGAGCGGGAAAAGGCGCTTTTGCCGCCCTTCGGGCGCCTCGCATCGATTATCGTTTCCGCCGATACCCGACCCGATGCGGAGGGACATGCGCGCGGCCTGCGCCAGGCGGCGCCCAAGGTCAGCGGCATCAGCATTCTGGGGCCTGCGGAGGCGCCATTGGCGCTAATCCGCGGCCGCCACCGTTTCCGGCTTCTCGTCCACGGCCGCCGCAACAGCGACATGCAGGCATTCGTAAAGACGATGATGGCCAACGGGCCGAAGATGCGCGGCTCGGTGAGCGTGCAGCTGGATATCGATCCGCAGAGTTTTTTGTGAAGGCCTACTACCTGCATGGTCTGCGCGTCACATTATCCCTCTGGGCCTAGATTTTCACGCAGAAGGGATAATGCGTTCTATTTCAGGTGGATGCAGAAATCGGATCGTCTTCCCGGACATATCCGTCTGTGCGATAAGCGATTCGTCTGATCGAGCGAGGAGCATTGCGTGATGGAATTCTACATTCCGACCGAAACGGGAGAATTCCTGGCGTTTTGTGCCGCCGTGGTGACGTCGCTGCTCGGGCTCGTGTTCCTGTTTGCGCCGGGTATCGCGTTTCGGGCCTTGGGGATTGATCTGCGCGAGGGGCGTCGCGGGGGGTATGCCGAGGCGCGCTCGACGATGGGCGGGTTTCATCTGGGGCTTGGTATTGCAGCACTGCTGCTTGCGCAGCCGATGGTCTATCTGGCGCTGGGCGCTGCCTTTGCGCTTGCGGCGTTTGGGCGCATCCTGTCGATGCTGTCGGACAGCGGCAATACAGTTGTGAACTGGTTGTATCTGATCGTTCAGATCGTGCTTTCGGCTTTACCCTTGGCCTATGTCTTTGGTTTTATCTAAGCCCGGCCAGCCGCGGACTACAGAGCGGACCTCGTCAGCTCATACCCAATTTTTGTCAAAATTTGGCCAAACCGGGCGATCTTAAGCGCATTCGTGCGGTTCGCGTGTTGCGAGTCCAGATATCCTATGCTAGACGAACCGCGACTTGTGGGGGAAACAGGCCGCCCGGCCTGTATGTCCTTTAAAATATAGCAACAAATTCAAAGTGTTGGGTTTACGGTTCTCCGCAGACATCGCCCTTGAATTAAAATAAGAGAAGCTTGTGCCCGTGGCAGACACATCCCAGCTTATTTCCGGTGTTGCAGAAAGGTACGCGTCTTCGCTTTTCGATCTGGCCCTGGAAGCAGGTTCGGTAGAGAGCGTGGCGGCGGATCTGGACAAATTCCAGTCGCTGATCAACGAGAGCGCCGATCTGAAGCGCCTTATCGTCAGCCCGATCTTTTCTGCCGACGACCAGTTCAAGGCCATTTCCGCGCTGATCGCGAAGGCCGGCATCACGGGTCTGGTCGGTAATTTCCTCAAGGTGGTTGCGCGCAATCGCCGCCTGTTTGCAGTGCCTGGCATCGTCAAGTCCTATCGCGAAACCGCCGCCCGTCATCGTGGCGAAGTTTCTGCCGATGTGACGTCGGCGCATGCCCTGACGGCCGCGCAGCAGACTGAATTGAAGGCGGCGCTCAAGGGCGTCACCGGCAAAGACGTGACGCTCAACGTCACGGTTGAACCCTCTATTCTCGGTGGTCTGATCGTCAAGGTCGGGTCCCGCCAGATTGACACTTCCCTTCGCACAAAGCTTTCTAGCCTTAAGCTTGCACTGAAAGAGGTCGGCTGATGGATATCCGCGCCGCGGAAATTTCCGCAATTCTCAAAGATCAAATTAAAAACTTCGGCCAGGAGGCAGAAGTCTCCGAGGTTGGCCAGGTGCTGTCCGTCGGTGACGGTATTGCCCGCGTCTACGGTCTGGACAATGTCCAGGCCGGCGAGATGGTTGAATTCCCGGGTGGAATTCGCGGCATGGCGCTGAACCTTGAAGCCGACAATGTCGGTGTGGTTATCTTCGGTGCCGACCGTGGCATCAAGGAAGGCGACACCGTCAAGCGGACCGGTTCCATCGTGGACGTTCCGGTTGGTCCGGAACTGCTCGGCCGCGTCGTTGACGCGCTCGGCAACCCGATCGACGGCAAGGGCCCGATCAATGCCAAGCAGCGCTCGCGCGTTGATGTCAAGGCTCCGGGCATCATCCCGCGTAAGTCGGTTCATGAGCCGATGTCGACAGGCCTCAAGGCGATCGACGCCCTGATCCCGGTCGGCCGCGGCCAGCGCGAGCTGGTCATCGGTGACCGTCAGACCGGCAAGACCGCCATCATTCTCGACACGATCCTCAACCAGAAGGCCATTCACGACAATGGCCCGGATGCTGAAAAGCTGTATTGCGTTTATGTCGCTATCGGCCAGAAGCGTTCCACGGTTGCCCAGTTCGTCAAGGTGCTCGAAGAGCGCGGCGCACTGAAGTATTCGATCATCATCGCTGCCACGGCGTCCGATCCGGCTCCGATGCAGTATCTCGCACCGTTCGCCGGTGCCGCGATGGGCGAATATTTCCGCGACAACAGCATGCATGCGCTGATCGGCTACGACGATCTTTCCAAGCAGGCCGTTGCCTACCGCCAGATGTCGCTGCTGCTGCGCCGTCCTCCGGGCCGCGAAGCTTATCCGGGCGACGTTTTCTACCTGCATTCGCGTCTTCTCGAGCGGGCTGCAAAGCTCTCCGACGAAAATGGCGCAGGCTCGCTGACCGCTCTGCCGGTTATCGAAACCCAGGGCAACGACGTTTCGGCGTTCATTCCGACCAACGTGATTTCGATCACCGACGGCCAGATCTTCCTTGAGACGGACCTGTTCTACCAGGGTATCCGCCCGGCCGTTAACGTCGGTCTGTCGGTTTCCCGCGTGGGTTCGGCCGCTCAGATCAAGGCGATGAAGCAGGTTGCGGGCTCGATCAAGGGTGAGCTTGCCCAGTATCGCGAAATGGCGGCATTCGCCCAGTTCGGTTCCGACCTCGACGCTGCAACGCAGCGCCTGTTGAACCGTGGTGCACGCCTGACCGAACTCCTGAAGCAGCCGCAGTTCTCGCCGCTGAAGACGGAAGAACAGGTCGCAGTCATCTTCGCCGGTGTGAACGGTTACCTCGACAAGATCGCCGTCAACAAGGTTGGCGCGTTCGAGCAGGGTCTGCTGTCGTACATGCGTTCGGAAGGCAAGGACATTCTCGAGGCTATCCGCAAGGAGAAGGCAATCAGCGACGACGTCAAGGGCAAGCTCAAGTCTGCCATCGACACGTTTGCGAAATCCTTCGCCTGATCGGGTACCAGTTAGGACGGACAACGGATGCCTTCACTTAAGGATCTGAAAAACAGGATCGCCTCCGTCAAGGCGACGCAGAAGATCACCAAGGCGATGAAAATGGTCGCCGCGGCGAAGCTTCGGCGTGCGCAGGAGGCGGCCGAGGCTGCCCGGCCTTACTCGCAGCGGATGGCGATCGTTCTTGCGAACATCGCCGAAGCCGTGGGCACGGACGATAGCGCGCCTCGCCTGATGACGGGCAATGGCCGCGACCAGACGCATCTGCTGGTGGTCTGCACGGCAGAACGCGGACTTTGCGGCGGCTTCAACAGCCAAATCGCCCGCTTTGCCCGCGATCACGTGCGCAAACTGCTCGCCGAAGGCAAGACGGTTAAGATCATCTGCGTCGGCAAGAAGGGCTTCGATATCCTTCGCCGCGAATTTTCATCGCTGATCATCGATCGTGTCGATCTGCGTGAAGTCAAGCGGGTCGGCTTCGAAAATGCCGACCTGATCGGCAAGAAGGTCATCAGCCTGTTCGAAAAGGGCGAATTCGACGTTTGCACTCTGTTCTATTCGGAGTTCAAGTCGGTCATCAGTCAGGTTCCGACAGCGCTTCAGCTGATCCCGGCCGCTGCTCCTGCAGTTGCCAAAACCGACGAAGCATCCGCTGCGGCGATCTATGAATACGAGCCAGATGCGGGCGAGATCCTCAACGATCTTATTCCGCGCAACATTTCGGTGCAGGTTTTCCGGGCTTTGCTCGAAAATGTTGCGGGTGAAATGGGTGCCAAAATGAGCGCGATGGATAATGCCACGCGCAATGCCGGTGAAATGATCAACAAGCTGACATTGTCCTACAACCGTCAGCGCCAGGCTCAGATCACCAAGGAACTCATTGAAATCATTTCGGGCGCGGAAGCGCTCTAAGGTTACGGAAAGAGGGTAAGGATTATGGCTAAGGCAGCTACCCCCAGTACAACAGCAGCGGTGAAGAAGCCGACAGCAGTGAAGGCAGCAGCGGAAAAGCCGGCAGCAGCAGCGAGAACCGCTGTGGCGAAGAAGGCACCGGCAGCCCAGGCCGCCGTGACGGCAACCGGCGCGGTCGGCCGCGTGACGCAGGTCATCGGCGCCGTCGTCGATGTGACCTTCGATGAAGGCCATCTGCCGCTGATCCTCAACGCGCTGGAAACCGACAACAACGGCAACCGCCTTGTTCTCGAAGTTGCCCAGCATCTCGGCGAAAACGCCGTCCGCACGATCGCCATGGATTCGACCGAAGGTCTGGTTCGCGGTCAGCCGGTCACGGACACGGGCGCTCCGATCACCGTTCCGGTTGGCCTGGAAACACTCGGCCGCATCATGAACGTCATCGGCGAGCCGGTTGACGAAGCAGGTCCGCTGATCACCTCGGGCAAGCGCTCGATCCACCAGGAAGCACCTTCCTACGTCGAGCAGTCAACGGAAGCGCAGATCCTGGTTACCGGCATCAAGGTCGTCGACCTCCTGGCGCCTTACGCCAAGGGCGGCAAGATCGGCCTGTTCGGCGGCGCCGGCGTTGGCAAGACGGTTCTGATCATGGAACTGATCAACAACGTCGCCAAGGCGCATGGTGGTTATTCGGTATTTGCCGGCGTGGGTGAGCGCACCCGCGAAGGCAACGACCTTTATCACGAAATGATCGAATCCGGCGTGAACAAGCACGGCGGCGGCGAAGGCTCCAAGGCAGCCCTCGTGTACGGCCAGATGAACGAACCGCCGGGCGCCCGCGCTCGCGTCGCTCTGACCGGTCTGACGATTGCCGAACAGTTCCGTGACGAAGGCCAGGACGTTCTGTTCTTCGTTGACAACATCTTCCGCTTCACCCAGGCAGGTTCCGAAGTGTCGGCTCTTCTCGGCCGTATTCCTTCGGCTGTGGGCTATCAGCCGACGCTTGCGACCGACATGGGCCAGATGCAGGAACGCATCACCACGACGACCAAGGGTTCGATCACCTCGGTTCAGGCCATCTACGTTCCGGCCGACGACTTGACCGACCCGGCACCGGCAACATCGTTCGCCCACTTGGACGCAACGACCGTTCTGTCGCGCTCGATCGCTGAAAAGGGTATCTACCCGGCTGTTGACCCGCTCGACTCGACCTCGCGCATGCTTGACCCGATGGTTGTCGGCGAAGAGCATTACGAGATCTCCCGTAAGGTGCAGACGACCCTGCAGCGCTACAAGTCGCTCCAGGACATCATCGCCATCCTGGGCATGGACGAACTGTCTGAAGAAGACAAGCTGGCCGTTGCCCGCGCCCGTAAGATCGAGCGCTTCCTGAGCCAGCCGTTCTTCGTCGCCGAAGTTTTCACCGGTGCGCCGGGCAAGCTGGTTGCGCTCGAAGACACGATCAAGGGCTTCAAGGGCCTCGTCAACGGCGATTACGATCACCTTCCGGAAGCCGCCTTCTACATGGTCGGCTCTATCGAAGAAGCGATCGAAAAGGCAAAGCGCCTGGCTGCCGAAGCCGCGTAATGACTTTCGACCGGGGCGCCCTTGCGGTGCCCCGGCCGTCACTCGCTGCGGCTGGCACGATCCGGCCGCGCCGAACGGGATTTTCTGCCGGGGTTTTTCGCCGGTAGCGCCAAAAGAAGCGAATGATCATGGCTGATTTCAATTTCGAACTCGTCTCCCCGGAACGGCTGCTGCTGTCCGAGCGCGTCAGCGAAGTCGTTCTTCCGGCAACGGAAGGCGAAATGACCGTCATGGCCAACCATGCGCCGACAATGACGACCATCAAGCCGGGCGTCGTCAGCGTCAAGGCTGCAGATGGCACCGTGACGCGCTATGTCGTGTTTGGCGGTTTCGCCGATATCCTGCCGACCGGCTGCACGCTGCTGGCCGAATCTGCCGTTCCCGTCAGCGAAGTCGATGCCAAGCTGATCGACAAGCGCATCGAGGCAACAAAGTCGGAACTCGACGATGGCTCGCATAGCGACGAGCACAAGACGCGTCTCGAAAGCTTCCTTGCCGAGCTGACACAGCTCAACGAGATCGTCGTCGCCGCCTGAAAGGCATGAACGGTCTGGATTTCAAACCCTGCTTCGGCGGGGTTTTTTATTGTCCGGAGCTTGCGCGGTGCGTTTCCTGTACTCCCTTCTCCCCAGCGGGGAGAAGGTGCCCGAAGGGCGGATGAGGGGGAGTTACCCCCTGAACGTGTGGCCCCCTCATCGCCTCGCTGCGCTCGGCACTTCTCCCCGCGGGGGAGAAGAGGGAGCCCGGCGTTGCGCCCGGCAGTCCTATTCTCTAGATGTTTATGATGGCTGGAGGGTCAATGCGGTTCATTGACCAAGCCGGCGCAAAAACGCCCGGGATCGTGGGATCCCGGGCGCTGCGGTTTCGAAGTCTTTTTATCCCCGCAGGTCAGCTGGCCAGCTTGTCGGCATAGGCGCGCTGTTCGTAGTGATGTCCAAAGCGGCTCTTGAGGAAGGCGTCGAGGCCGATTTCTTCCTGGCGGATGAAGCCCTTGGTGGGCAGTTCGCCCTTGGCCAGCATGTCGAGAACGGCGCAGATGCTGGTTGCCGTGGTGATCTGGATGGCGCTCATCATGCGGCCGGCAACAACGGCGCTGTAGACCTTGTTGGCATAGGTTTCCTGCACCAGGCGGCCTTCCTTGCGGCCGGAGACGGTGACGAAGATGATGACGACGTCCTGCATGGTCGATGGCAGCGAGTTTTCGAAGATGTCCTTCAGGACTTCGCGGCGGTGACGCAGGCCAAGGTCATTGAGAAGCGCCTTCATGATCGCGGCATGGCCGGGATAGCGGATGGTGCGGTAGTTGAGCGTGCGCACCTTGCCCTTCAGCGTTTCGCAGAGCGTGCCGAGCCCGCCCGACGTGTTGAAGGCCTCATAGGTGACGCCGTCGAGCGAGAATTCCTCGCGCTCTTCCAGCGCCGGCACTTCGATCAGCTGACCTTCGACGATGGCTTCGCAGGGCTCGATATATTCGTTGATGACGCCGTCGGTGCTCCAGGTCAGGTTATAGTTGAGCGCGTTGGACGGGTACTGCGGCAGGGCGCCGACGCGCATGCGCACGCTGTCGAGCGTGTCGAAGCGGCTGGCAAGGTCGTTGGCGACGATCGAGATGAAGCCCGGTGCCAGGCCGCATTGCGGGATGAAGGCGGTATTGGCGGTTTCGGCGATTTCCTTGACGCGGCGGGTAGATTCAACATCCTCGGTCAGATCGAGATAATGCACCCCGGCCGTGGAGGCGGCTTCGGCAATGGCGATCGTCAGGTGGAACGGGGCGGCGCTGAGGACGGCGAACTTGCCTGTCAGCAGGGAGATCATGGCGGCGCTGTCGGAGATGTCGATCTGCGCGACCGACAAAGCATCGTGCTTTTCGATCATGGCGAGCTGTTCGGCGCTACGGTCAGCCAGCGTCACCTGGTAGTCGCCGGAATGGGCGAGAAGGCGGGCGATGGTCGAGCCGATCTTGCCGGCGCCGATGACAACGATGTTTTTCATAATGGGTCCCCCCGAATTAAACTGTCTGAGCGTCCATTGTCGTCTGTCTGGTGGTTGATCTGAAGCGGTGATCTGATAAAAATGCCGGTCATTAGTCGGCATAGTGCCGATAAGGATGTTCATAATGACGTTGGCAGACAAGGACCGGCATCTTCTGGCGATTCTCAGCGAGAATGCCCGCATGCCGACGGCGCTCCTGGCGCGCAAACTCGGCCTGTCGCGCACCACGGTGCAGGCCAAGCTTGAACGCTTGGAGCGGGACGGCGTGATTGCCGGCTATGGCGTCCGGCTGTCGGATGATTTCGAGAAGGGACTGGTCAAGGCGCATGTGCTGATCACACTGGCCGCGAAAGCGCTGGGGCGGGTGACCCAGGAGCTGCACGATATCGAGGATGTGCGCACGTTGCATTCGGTCAGCGGCAGCTTTGATCTCATCGCCATCGTTGCGGCGTCATCGATCAGCGAACTCGATCTGGTGATCGACCGGATCGGCGAGATCGACGGCGTGGAAAAGACGCTGTCGTCGATCATTCTGTCGACGCGGATCAACAGGTGAACATTCGGCTGAGGTGTGCGGGGATTGCCCCTCACCCTAGCCCTCTCCCCGCAGGCGGGGAGAGGGGATGACGGAGATTGCGGCAAGGTCCTTCTCCCCGTCATGACGGGGAGAAGGTGCCCGACAGGGCGGATGAGGGGCAAGGTGCCCCGCAAGTTTCTCTACCCGAACAGCACCATGCTCGCCCGCAGCGTCACCCAGACGCCCCAGAGCATCGGGATGCCGACGATCGCCCAGGCGATCAGGGCCTTGCCATCGAAGCCGCCCGTGCCGATGCCGAAGGAGCCGGTCGGGCCGGCATTGGCCGCAGCGGTCTTGGCCTGCAGGGCTGCCACTTCCTCGTCCTTCATGAACCACTTGTCCGAGAGCGGCCGCACCAGCGCATTGGCAATCAGGCCGAGCGCCAACATGCCGGCGAGGATGTACATCGTGCCGGTGTAGAGTTCCGGTCCGGGGGCGACGCCGGCCGAGATCTGCGCTTCGCGGATATAGTTGACCACAACCGGGCCGACGATCCCTGCCGTTGCCCAGGCCGTCAGCAGACGCCCATGGATGGCGCCAACGAACTGGGTGCCGAAAATATCGGCGAGATAGGCGGGAATAGTCGCAAAGCCACCGCCATACATCGACAGGATGATGCCGAAGGCCAGCACGAACAGCGCCTTGTTGCCAAGGCCGGCCAGCGTGGGAGCCAGCGCATAGAGCACGATGCCAAGCACGAAGAAGCAGAAATACGTGTTCTTGCGGCCGATCTTGTCCGACAGCGATGCCCAGAAGAAGCGGCCACCGATATTGAACAGCGAGAGAAGCCCGGTAAAGCCTGCGGCAATCGCCGCGATCGAAGCCTTTTGCGTGGTGTCGAGATCGGCAAAGGCGACATCCGGCAGGCCGATCAGCGAGCCCGCGAAAATCTCCTGCAGCATGGGCGAGGCCATGCCGATGACGCCGATACCGGCCGAGACATTGAGGCAGAGCACGGCCCAGATGAGCCAGAACTGCTTCGTCTTATGAGCATCGCGCAGATGCACGTGCTTGGTGGTGATCATCGTGCTCTTGGAGGCGGGGGCAGTCCAGCCTTCCGGACGCCAGCCGGCCGGCGGGATGCGGTAGCCGAAGGCGCCGCCCATCATGAAGACGAAATAGATGATGGCCATGACGACGAAGGTCTGCCAGACGCCCGCCGACATATCGGTGCGGAAATAGGTCATCAAAAGGTTGGCAAGCGGCGCGCCGATCATTGCGCCGCCACCAAAGCCCATGATCGCCATACCCGTCGCCATGCCGCGCCGGTCGGGAAACCATTTGATCAGGGTGGAAACCGGGGAGATATAGCCAAGGCCCAGACCGATACCGCCGATGACACCGGCGCCAAGCCACATCAGCCAGAGCTGGTGGGTGTAGACGCCAAGGGCAGCAACGAGAATGCCGCCGCACCAGCAGCAGGCCGAGACGAAACCGGCTTTGCGCGGCCCCGCACGCTCCAGCCAGCCGCCCCAGATGGCGGCCGAACAGCCGAGAAGCACGAAGAACAGTGTGTAGATCCAGCCGAGATCGGAGACACGCCAGTTGCAGCTGGTGGTGAACAGGGCGGAGGCAAGGTTCATGGTGGAGCAGGTATCGGGCGCGGGGCCGATGGCCTTGGACAAAGGCAGCCAGAAGACGCTGAAGCCATAGGCCATGCCGATGCAGAGATGGATGGCAAGCGCTGCGGGCGGTACGAGCCAGCGATTGAAGCCCGGTTGAGCGATGATGCGCTCGCGGTCGAGCAGGCCGACCGAGCCTCCATTGCCAAGGGTTTGCGTTGTTGCTGCCATGTTCGTTGTTCCTCCATTCGCCCCTGTCCCGTTGGGCGTTCCCAGTGAATGTCATGTCGGGGAATGGCCGAGTGTATCGCCCACACGCGCTCCTCCACGCGTTGGTCGCCCTGCCGTCCCTACCATCACAGAGCAATCGGCGTGCCAAATCGGGCCATTCAAGATTTCAATGACTTATGGCGGCGGCGTGGCAGGGATTGGACAAAATGTCCGGAAAGCAGCGGACATTTTGTCCGGTTTAGTTGGCTTCCGGCAGCCAGATGGAAAAGGTCGTGCCTTCTCCGGGCTCGCTTTGAACGGAGATCTGGCCGTTCTGGCGCGCGATCAGGCGCTGGCTGATGGAGAGGCCAAGGCCCGTTCCTTCCTGGCGCTTTGTGGTGAAAAACGGGTCAAAGATCTTGCCGATCAGCTCCGGCGTCATGCCGACGCCGGTATCTGCGATGTCGATGCGCACGCCGGGCCGCGTCTCAAAATCCTGATCCAAAATGCGGATCGTCAGCACGCCGCCTTTCGGCATGGCATGGATGGCATTGACGATCAGGTTGACCGCCACCTGCTGCAGTTCGGTGCGGTTCATCAGCACCAGCCGCCGGGCGCGGTCGTCGCGGACGAGCTTGATCTCGGCCTTGTGGAGCAGATGCTGGACCAGCGGCAGGCAGTCGGAGATCACGTCCGATGGCGCATGGCGCTCGACATAGCCGGCATATTCCTCGGGCTTGGCAAATTGCAGGAGCTTGGTGACGATCTGGCTGATGCGGTGGATCTGTTCGTCGATCAGCCGGAACTCGACCTTTGCTTCGTCGGCCCTTGCGCCGAGAACGCTGCGGACCACATCGAGATTGCCCTGGATGACGGCGATGGGATTGTTGATCTCATGGGCGACGCCGGCGGTGATCTCGCCGATGGCGGCGAGTTTTTCCGACATGATCAGCTGCTTGGTGGTCGCCTCGATCTGGCGGTTGGCCAGCTCCAATTCGCTGGTGCGCTCGGCCACGCGGTCGTTCAATTCCTCGTTCCATTGCCGCAGCTCGCGATCGCGCTGCTGCAGCTGATCGAGCAGGCCGTCGAGATGCAGTGCCACCCGGCCGATCTCGTCGCTTGCCGCCCTCAACTCTGTGCGGGCGCCCATATTGCCGCCTTCGACGCGGGTGATGGTATCGCTCATGCGTTCCAGCGGCTTGAAGATCGCCCGCGCCCAGCGCAGGAAGATCGGCACGCTGGCGGCGGTGACGGCCAGAAAGGCGAGTACGATGGTGAGCAGCGTCGTGTATTTCGCCTGCCGGAAGGGCGTCTCCAGAAAGCCGACATAGAGCATGCCGACGCGCTTGCCAAAACTGTCGACAATCGGCTCATAGGCCGAGATGTACCAGTCGTTGACGACAAAGGCGCTGTCGAGCCAGGTGCGGCCCTCGCCCAAAACGGCTGTGCGCACGGCGGCGGACACGCGGGTTCCCAGCGCCCGGCGATCCTCGAAAAGACGCACATTGGTGCTGACGCGCACGTCATCGAGAAACAGCGTCGCGGTGCCCTTGCTGCCTTCCGGCAGGCTCGCCTCACGGTAGACGAGATCGTTGATCGTATCGATGAAGACGAGATTCTGATTGAGCAGGATGCCGCCGACCAATGCGGCCTTTAAGCCGTTTGCGAGTGTTACCGGACTGGCCGAATGCACGGTCATGCCGCGCGTTTCGCTCTTGCGGCCGGTCGGCACAGCGTTCGGGGTTTCGACCAGCTCGATGCGGGCGCGCTCGGCAAAGGCGGGCGAGAGTGCGGCTAGCTGCTCGTTGGAGAAAATATCGATGGCGGTCGAGGATGTGCCATTCAGTGCCGCGGCCACGACCGGCCACGCGCCCTGTGCCGGCCCTTGCGCATGCAGCGGCCGTCCCTCTTCATCGACAAGCATCAGGAAATCGAGGCCGAGCGTCCGGCGGCTGTCTTCCAGGAAGTTTGGCAGGGCCGCTGTGTCACCGCCGCCTACCGTGTCGCGAAATGCGGCGGAGACGGCCAGCGCCTGGATATGCTCGCCGGTGTTTTCGAGGATGCGGGAGAGATATTGATGGGCGATGGTGAGGTCGCCATTGACCTTGGTGATCAGCAGCGCATCGAATTTCGCGTTCCAGCGGGTAATGGCGATACCCAGCAGCAGCGGCAGGATGACCAGCGTCGGCAGGAGCGCGATGGCCAGAAGCCTGAAGCGGATGGAGCGGGCAGGGCGCTCCTTAAGGCGAGGCTGTTCAGCCATTCCAGGCAGCGCATTTGCGGTCGATGGTCTTGCGCGAAATGCCAAGACGGCGGGCCGCCTCATCGCGGTTGCCGCCGGTTTCCTCCAGGACGGCCAGGATATGCCGCCGCTCGACATCGTCCAGCGTTTCGCCGGCGAGGTCAGCCTCCTGCGTGCGGCCGCCGCGGAAATCTTCGGGAAATTTGCCGAGGATCAGCGAGCGTTCGATGAGATTGCGCAGCTCGCGGACATTGCCGGGCCAGGCGTAGCGCGTAAGCGTCGCGCGCACCGGCGCGTCGATCGGCACCGGCGGCATGCCCAGCTGTTGCGACAGTTTCTGCATGAACAGGTCTGCCAGTTCCTGCACGTCATTGCCCCGGTCGCGCAGCGGCGGCAGATGGAGCTGCATGACGTTGATGCGATAGAACAGATCGGCGCGAAAGCGGCCTTTCTCGACCTCCTTCTGCAGATCGGCATTGGTGGCGAATACGAAGCGCAGATCGACGGGAACCTCGCGTTCGGAACCGACAGGCCGGACGCGGCGGTCTTCGATGACGCGCAGCAGCTTGCTTTGCGTGGCGAGCGGCATTTCGCCGATCTCATCGAGAAACAGCGTGCCGCCCTGGGCATGGGTGAACAGGCCTTCACGGTTGTTTTCAGCGCCGGTAAAGGCCCCCCTGATATGGCCGAACAGCTCGGTTTCGATCATGTCGGCGGGAATGGCGGCGCAGTTGACCGGGACGAACGGCTTGTCCACCCGGTCGGACAAGGTGTGCAGCGAGCGGGCGGCAACTTCCTTGCCCGTGCCGGATTCGCCGGTCAAAAGCACGGAGGTCGGCAGCGGGGCGACGCGCGCAATGGTATCGCGGACATCGCCGATCACCCGTGACGTGCCGATCAGCCGGTCGCGCAGGAGGATATGATCGGACGTAGCCTTCAGCTCGTAGCGCAACACGAAATTTTCGCGCTGCAGCCGCATGCGATCAAGGCAGCGGGCGACGGAATTGAGGATCTGGTTGGAGCGGAAGGGTTTCAAGACAAAATCGACGGCACCGGCGCGCAGCGCCTGGATCGCGGTTTCAAGGTCGGCAAAGGCGGTGATCAGGATGGCTTCGGCAAAAAAGCCGATGGCGCGCTGCTCGGCCAGCCAATCGACGCCGTTCTTGCCGGGCATGATATTGTCGAGGATCACCACGTCGAAATGATGCGCGTCGAGCTTGCGCGAGGCCTCGTCGGTATCGGCCGCCTCCTCGATCCGTTTGCAGCGGGGCCCGAGCGTGCGGACCAGGAAATTGCGCATGCCCGGCTCGTCATCGACAATCAGAATGGATGCCTGCGCAAGCCACGGACCGAACTCGGGATCCCGCTCCGGCATGGACGTTTTTCGCGCTGCCTCTCCCTGCAAAAGTCTCTCCCTCTTTTGACAAGGCCGACCATAGCAAGGCTGACCGGCAGGGACCAAGCGGTTTCGCGTTTGTTTCGGTAAACAGCGGGATTGGTTAGGGCGGGCCGGCTGGTAGGGGCGTTGCGGGGCTTGCTGAGGAGGGCACTTACCGCACTTTCAGGCCCAGTTCCGCAAGCAGCTGACCTGCCTGATCGCGCGAGATGGTTGCGCCCTTGAATTGCTTGGCGTTCAAAAGGCGGATGCCGCCGAGGTCGGCGCCGCGAAGGTCGGCGCCTTCAAAGCGGCAGTCGACGAGATTGGCGTCGCGCAGGCTGCAATCCTGAAAGATCGCGTCGCGGAAATCGCATTTCTTGAGGTCCGCCATCTGGAAATCGAGGCCATTGAGACGGGCCTTTCGAAACGACAGGCCGGGCAGGCGGGCGTCGGCCAGGCGGGTTTCTGTGAAGGTGAGGTTGAGGGTCTTTGCTTCCGACAGGTTCGCGCCGGTCAATTTACTGCGGACGATCTCAGCACCGGTCAGCGTCGCGCCCCGGAAATTGCTGTTGTTGAAGTCGCATCCCTCGATCCGGCTCTCGGAGAAATCGCAGCCGGTAAAATCGGCAAGGCCGCCCTTGCAGCTCTTCCAGACAGTGCCGCTGAGCTTTGCGCCGGTGAAATTGACCTGCTTGACGTTGCAATCCTCAAGGATCCAGCCCTCCAGCATCAGGCGTGAAAGATCAGCGTCCTCCAGCACGCAGGCTGTGAGCCGGTGCGGGAGACCGGTTTTCGAAAGGCGTTCGACCGCGTTGCGATCAAGCTCGCTGTTCTCGATGATATTGGCCGGTAAAATCGGGTCCGGGGCGGTGGCCATGACGCTGTTCCTTGTTGGTGACCGAGGACACATGGCGCAGGACCACTCACCTTGCCGGCCACTGCTGATCGAACCGGTATCGTGGAAACGCGGCAAGCACCATAGACTGCTGACGGCAAGGACCGGAACCGGACGAACTTTTTCGGTATGGGCGGCTCACCCGGATGCCGGTCTGGCTCAACGGCGGGTGGGCAAATTGTCATGGATCCGCGTAGCCCGGAACGCCTTCATCGCGCCCAACTCCGCGCGGCCAGGCTTTCGGCGCAATCGATAATGGTTGTCTTGCCGGGGCGCGGCTGGAAACCCAGTACATCGCGCGCCTTTTGCCCAGCCAGGAGGAATTTGCGGCCGATCAGGGGTGCAAGGGGTTTCAAGCTTGGCAGGAAGGGCAGTAACAACCGGACAAGTGCCGTCGGCAACTGGTATTTCGGTGCTTTGCGTCCAAGCTGGCCGGGGCTTTCGCGCAACGCCCCGGAAATATCGGCCATCCACATGAATTCCGAAGCGGCAATGAAGCGCTCGCCGGCTGAATGTGGCGAGAGCATTGCCTTGATATGGATATCCGCCAGATCGCGGACGTCCACGACCCAGAAACCGAGTTTCGGCATGGCTTTCGGCCGCCCCTCGACGAGATCGGCGATGATCTTGACCGAGCCGAGATTGCCGTCTGTCAGCACCGGGCCGAAAACCGCGCCGGGAAGGATGGTTGTGAATTCTGTTGCGCCGCCATGTTCTGCCATGAAATCCCATGCCGCCCGTTCGGCGAGGATTTTCGAGACCCGGTAGGCATCGAATTGCGGGTCATCGGGATCGGCCCAGATCGTTTCGTCGCTGATGCGTCCGGAATCCAGCGGCGGCCGCGCCGTCGCTGCAGCAGAGGTCATGACCACGCGTTTGACGCCTGCAGCCACGGCCGCCTTCAAAACCCTGATCGTGCCGTCGCGTGCCGGGGCGACAAACGAATTCTGGTCGCCTTCCGCCCCGCCCCCAAGCGGCGAAGCCACGTGGAGAACGTAATCGCAGCCCGCCATCGCGCTGTCCCAGCCTTCGTCCTGCAAAAGGTCTGCTGCGGCGAAGGACAGCCGTTCGGTGTTTTCGACCACGCGCTTCACCGCATCGCGAATGTCCGGCCCCCGCTTCAGGTCGCGCACCGTGGTGCGGACGTGGTGGTTCTGCCGGAGCAGTTCGACAATGCACCATTTGGCGACATAGCCGGTGCCGCCGGTAACGAGGACCGTTGCCATGACGATTACTGCTCCGTGGATGAAGGGCTGGTGGCGGCGGCCGGATGGATCAGACCGGAAATGCCATGCCGCCGGCTGATACGGTAGACCGATGCGGGCGGCAGATTTTGCAAGGTCGTGCCGATCCGCCTTGCCTTCAGGCCAAGCCGGTCGAGGATCGGCCTGGGCACGGGGCACCGGGGTCCATAGGTGAACTGATAGAAATGACCGCCGGTCCTTATCCGCGAAAAGGCACCATTGAGGATCGACATCACCTTGCGCGGCGACATGGACAGCAGCGGCAGGCCGCTGATCACGGCGCCGGCCTCCTGCGTGATCGGCAGCCGCCTGTCTCCAAGATGGGCGGCATCGAGATTGAACACGCTGGCTTGCGGAAATCGCTGCTTCAAGAGGCCGGTGAACTCCGCACCATATTCGATCAGGACCAGATCATTGGGGGAGAGGCCCCTGTCGAGGAGCGCCTTGGTGAAGACCCCGGTTCCTGGACCGAGCTCAATGACAGGCGCGTTTGCCAGAACGATTTCCTTCGTGATCAAACGGGCGAGAGACTGGCTGGAGGGCGCAATCGCTGCGACGCGGAACGGATCTGACGCCCATGTGCGGAAGAAATGCCAGCGATCGGATGGGGTGCATATATGGGTCAAAGGCAGTTCCTCGTTTTCCGTTGGAAACGCTGCGGCGTCGTTGCAGTCGATTGTCTACAGCTGTATACTTCGGAAATAACGATAAGTCTACAGGTGTAGATTAAAAGAGGTATCACGATGTTTTGCCGCAAGCCAACCCGCTCGCGCGATGCCGCCGCCACGCGCGCGGCGATCCTTGAATCAGCGCGTCATGCGTTTGTAACGTCGGGATATGACGGAGCTGGCGTGCGCGATATTGCCAAGGGGGCAGGCGTTACCGCCATGCTGATCAATCGTTATTTCGGCTCAAAGGAAGCTTTGTTTGAGGAGGTTTTGGCACGCGCAAACCAGAGCCCGATCATCGCCACCGCAGAAACGCTGAACGCACCCGACAGGGCTGCCAGAATCAGCAAGGCGCTGTTGCAGTTCACGCAACCCGGCGCCACGGCACTGGACGGCTTTTTGATCATGTTGCGATCGGCATCCAATGAAAGGGCGCTGGCGATCGCCCGGAATGTGATCGAGGATCACCACCAGAAAAACGTCAGCCTGGCGCTCTCAGGCGAGGCGGGGCCGCAGAGGGCGGCCGTGCTCCTGTCGCTTGTGGCCGGAATCCAGATCATGCGCCAGGTCATCGGGCTGGAGGCCTTGACGGAAAATTTCAACCCGGAGCTGGAAAGGGTCCTGCATGGGCTTGTGAGCCAGCTGGTCCAGGCGTGACCGCCGGCGGCTTCCGATTAAAGATGAGGCGCTCGAACGGGTCTCAGGCCTTTTCCGGAATGCTCGGTTCGGACAGGGATTCGCCTGCCGCCGTGCCCTTGCCGCCGGGCGCGCCAGCGGCCGCATCGCTGCCGGTGCCGACGCCCTCGGAGCCGGAATAGGGGGGCTTGATGATGGCGGCGGCGGAGATGACGAGCGGATCGAAGCCGGCGTCGCCCTGTTCGATCAGCTCAAAGAAAGCCTTGCGCATGCGTGGCTCCCAGAACTTGTTGATATGGGTTGCCACGCCCTCGACGCGCTCGTCTTCTGGCTGCGATTTGAAGAAGGTGGCGATCTGGTTGGCCATGCGGACAAGTTTGCCATTGGTGTTATCAAGCGACATCGGCGATGGCTCCGGATTGAATGCGGTGGGGTTGCGTGAAAATCTCGAAATCGGCGCCGCGCACCAGCGCAATCAGCGTCATTCCCGCCTCGTCCGCGGTGCGGATGGCAAGCGCCGTCGGTGCCGATATGGCGATGATGAACGGGCTGCCGATGATGGCGGTTTTCTGCACCATCTCGACGGAGACGCGGCTGGTGACGACAACGGCGCCGGTTGATCCTGCGTGCCCGGCCCGGGCCGCAGCCCCTACCAGCTTGTCCAGCGCATTGTGGCGGCCGACATCCTCGCGCACGGCGATCAGGCCCTTGCCGGGCACATAGAAGCCGGCGCCATGCACGGCGCGCGTTTCGAAATGCAGCGGCTGCTGGCCGTTGAGGAGGGCGACGGCCTCGATGATCTCCTGTTGCGACAGCCGCAATGCCGAGGCCGAGACCGACGGCGTCTTGCGCACGGCCTGCTCGATCGATTCGATGCCGCAAAGCCCGCAGCCGACGGGACCGGCCATGTGGCGGCGGCGCGAGACGAGCGCGTCGTTCTGCTCGTTCTTCAGCGTGATCTGCAGGTCGATGCCCTTTTCATCGGCAACGGCCTCGATCGATTCGATTTCGCCGGGATGGGTGATGATCCCTTCCGTCAGGCTGAAGCCGACAGCAAAATCCTCGAAATCGCCGGGTGTGGCCATCATCACGGCATGGGTCGAGCCGCCATAGGAAAGCGCGATCGGCGTTTCCTCCGGCACCACGCGTGACCCGGCCGTGAGCTTGCCGCTGCGATGCGCAGTCTCCGAAACGGTCTGGGTGAGGTTCAACGGGGTCATACCGCGCACTCCCTCTTCTCCCCAGCGGGGAGAAGGTGGCGCAAAGCGCCGGATGAGGGGGGCGAAGCCATTTTTTCCTGGCGATTGGGATCGTTTTTTTGGGCAGCCTTGGCGAGAAGCGGCGTATGCGGAACTGGCCTGCGGCCCCCCTCATCCGCCCTTCGGGCACCTTTTCCCCGCTGGGGAGAAGGGGGAGTTTGCCGCGCATGCAGCGACCAATCTCCCCCCTTGAGGGGGAGATGTCCTGGAGGGACAGAGGGGGGTGCATGCGTCACATTCATCATTCTTTGTTCTTCTGCAGTCGCAGTTTGCCGCAGTCCGGCGTCACCTGCTACTCCGCAGCCTCCAGCTTGCCGGAAATCCGGCGGGACTGGCGGGCTTGTTCGTCATAGTCGATCTGCCACTGCGAGGGGCCGTTGGACGGCGAGATCTGCACTGCGGTGACCTTATACTCAGGGCAGTTGGTTGCCCAGTCGGAGAAGTCGGTGGTGATGACGTTGGCTTGCGTCGTCGGGTGGTGGAAGGTGGTGTAGACGACGCCGGTTGCGACGCGGTCGGTGATGAGCGCGCGCAGCGTCGTATCGCCGGAGCGGCTTTGCAGCTTCACCCAGTCGCCATCGCGCACGCCGCGCAGTTCGGCATCGTGCGGGTGGATTTCCAGCCGGTCCTCCTCATGCCAGACGACATTGTCGGTGCGCCGGGTCTGGGCGCCGACATTGTACTGGCTGAGAATGCGGCCGGTGGTGAGCAGAAGCGGGAAGCGCGGGCCGGTCTTTTCGTCGGTCGCGACATATTCGGTGCGGATGAACTTGCCCTTGCCGCGCACGAAGCCGTCAATATGCATGATCGGCGATCCGAGCGGCGCCTTCTCGTTGCAGGGCCACTGCACGGAGCCCATCTTTTCCAGATAATCGTAGGAGACCATGGCGAAGCTTGGCGTCGTTGCGGCAATCTCGTCCATGATCTCGGAGGGATGGGCGTAGTTCCAGGCAAGGCCCATCGCCTGCGCCAGCTTCTGCGTCACTTCCCAATCGGCATAGCCGTTGCGGGGCGTCATGACGCGGCGGACGCGGTTGATGCGGCGTTCGGCATTGGTGAACGTGCCGTCCTTTTCCAGGAAGGTCGAGCCCGGCAGGAAGACATGGGCGTAGTTGGCGGTTTCGTTGAGGAACAGGTCCTGCACGACGACGCATTCCATGGCGGCAAGGCCGGCCTGCACATGCTTGGTATCGGGGTCGGACTGAAGAATGTCTTCGCCCTGGATATAGATACCCTTGAACGAGCCATCGACGGCGGCGTCCAGCATATTGGGAATGCGCAGACCCGGTTCGTTGGAGATGGTGACGCCCCAGAGCTTTTCGAAGGTTTCGCGGGTCGCATCGTCGGAGACGTGACGATAGCCGGGAAGCTCGTGCGGGAAGGAGCCCATGTCGCAGGCGCCCTGAACATTGTTCTGGCCGCGCAGCGGATTTACGCCGACGCCCGGACGGCCGATATTGCCGGTCGCCATGGCCAGATTGGCAATGCCGATGACAGTGGTCGAGCCCTGGCTATGCTCGGTAACACCGAGACCGTAATAGATCGCGCCATTGCCGCCGGTGGCAAACAGGCGGGCAGCGCCACGAACCTCTTCGGCGGGAACGCCGGTCAGCTGCTCGATGGCTTCGGGGCTATGATGCGGCTCGGACACGAAGGATGCCCAATCCTCGAATTCCGACCAGTCGCAGCGTTCGCGGATGAATGTCTCGTCGAACAGGCCCTCGGTGACGATGACATGGGCCAGCGCCGTGACGATCGCGACATTGGTGCCGGGGCGCAGCGGCAGGTGATGCGACGCCTTGATATGCGGCGAGGAAACCATGTCGGTGCGGCGCGGATCGATGACGATCAGCTTGGCGCCCTGACGCAGGCGCTTCTTCAGGCGGGAGGCAAAGACCGGGTGGCCATCGGTCGGGTTGGCGCCGATGATGATGACGACATCGGTAAATTCGACCGAATCGAAATTCTGCGTGCCGGCCGAGGTGCCGAAGGTGGCGCCGAGGCCATAGCCGGTCGGCGAATGGCAGACACGGGCGCAGGTATCGACATTGTTATTGCCGAAGCCGGAGCGGATCAGCTTCTGAACGAGGTAGGTTTCCTCGTTGGTGCAGCGCGAGGAGGTGATGCCGCCGATGGATTCGCGGCCATATTGATACTGGATGCGGCGGAATTCGCTGGCTGTATGGGCAAGCGCCTCCTCCCAGCTGACTTCGCGCCAGGGATCGCTGATCTTTTCGCGGATCATCGGGTTGAGGACGCGTTCCTTATGGGTCGAATAGCCATAGGCAAAGCGGCCCTTGACGCAGGAATGGCCGCGATTGGCCTGTCCGTCCTTCCAGGGCACCATGCGCACCAGCTCTTCGCCGCGCATCTCCGCCTTGAACGAGCAGCCGACGCCGCAATAGGCGCAGGTGGTGACGACCGAATGTTCGGGCTGGCCGATGGCGATGACGGATTTCTCGGTCAGCGTCGCAGTCGGGCAGGCCTGGACGCAGGCGCCGCAGGAAACGCATTCCGATTCCAGGAAGTTCTCGTGCATGCCGGGCGAAACGCGCGAGCCGAAGCCACGGCCCTCGATGGTCAGCGCAAACGTGCCCTGCACCTCTTCACAGGCCCGCACGCAGCGCGAACAGACGATGCATTTCGAGGGATCATAGGTGAAGTAGGGATTGCTTTCGTCCTTCGGCATCCATTTGGCATTGATATCGCCATTATTGCGCGCCTTGACGTGGTTGTCGCCCTCATAGCCATAGCGCACATCGCGAAGGCCGACGGCACCGGCCATGTCCTGCAGCTCGCAGTCGCCATTGGCGGCACAGGTCAGACAGTCCAGCGGGTGGTCGGAGATATAGAGCTCCATCACGCCTTTGCGGATGTCCTTCAGACGGCTCGTCTGGGTATGGACGGTGATACCGGGGGCGACGGGGGTCGTGCAGGATGCCG
Source organism: Pararhizobium qamdonense (assembly GCF_029277445.1). Classification (NCBI taxonomy): domain Bacteria; kingdom Pseudomonadati; phylum Pseudomonadota; class Alphaproteobacteria; order Hyphomicrobiales; family Rhizobiaceae; genus Pararhizobium; species Pararhizobium qamdonense. The sequence goes on from NZ_CP119566.1 coordinate 700,913, forward strand.
GCGTGCCGTTACGTCCCTCGATTTCCACGAGACAGAGACGGCAGGAGCCGAAGGCATCGACCATGTCGGTGGCGCAGAGCTTTGGCACCTGGATGCCGGCTTCCATCGAGGCCCGCATGATCGACGTGCCCTCCGGCACGGTGATCTCGTTGCCGTCAATGGTCAGCGTCACCATCTTTTCCGAGCGGGAGGCGGGTGTGCCGAAGTCGATTTCAGAGACGAGGGGCATTGCGAACCTCCTGGTGCATGTTGTTTTTTATCCAGTGCCCGGTTGTGGATCGCACAAAATTGTGCGAAATTTCAATGGGGGCAGCCGGAGAGGCAACGTGAAACGCGAGCAATTTCTTCGAGATTTGCGCAAGCTTGCCAAGACCCGGCAAATCGAGCTGGAAATCTTTGAGGATAAAGGCAAGGGCTCGCACTATCGGATAAAATGCGGCGGAAAGATTTCGACGGTGAAGTCCGGGGATCTGACGCCAATGTATATGCGGCTGGTCAGAAAGCAGCTTGGTCTCGAATGAATGCGAGTTCCAGATACGGATAAGGAGCGATCGATGTTTTACGCTTTTCACGCGACGTTGGAAGACGACCCCGACGGCGGATTTGTCGTGACCTTCGCCGATGTGCCGGAAGCCATCACTGCAGGCATGACGCGGGAAGACGCTCTTGTGAACGCGCGCGAAGCGCTGGGACTGGCCTTGCGCGGCATCGTGCAGGATGGGCGAAGGATACCGGAACCACGCAGTGCCGGTGGAGTGCTCGTTCCCGTCGAGCCGGATGTTGCGGCCAAACTCGCCCTGATCCAGGCTTTCATCGCAGCCGGCATTTCGAAAAGCGAACTGGCGCGTCGGCTTGGAAAGACTGAAAATGAGGCGCGACGGCTGCTGGATCCGGATCATGCCTCCAAAATCGGGCCCCTGCGGGAAGCCCTTCGGGCGTTGGGGCAGGAGATTATCATCTCCACCCAGGATGCCGCCTAGACAGGGCTGTCCGGTAACGCGAAGTGGGCGCGCGCTCATTCCGCCGCCTCCACCAGAGGTACCGGCCGGAAATCGTCCGGGAAGTGGTTCATCGCGCTGGTCACCGGGTAGGGCGTGAAGCCGCCGAGTGCGCAGAGCGAGCCGAATTTCATCGTGTTGCAGAGGTCGGCGAGCAGGGCGAGGTTCTTCTCGGGCTCGATTCCTTGCGCGATCTTGTCGGCGGTTTCGACGCCACGGGTCGAGCCGATGCGGCAGGGGGTGCACTTGCCGCAGCTTTCGATGGCGCAGAATTCCATGGCGAAACGGGCCTGTTTCAGCATGTCGGCGGTGTCGTCGAAGACTGTAATGCCGGCATGGCCGATCAGGCCGTCCTTGGCTGCAAAGGCCTCGTAATCGAACGGCGTGTCGAACAGGGCGCGGGGGAAATAGGCGCCAAGCGGGCCGCCGACCTGCACCGCCTTGACGGGACGTCCGCTTGCGGTGCCGCCGCCGATCTCATCGACGATCTGGCCGAGCGTCAGGCCGAAGGCCGCCTCGTACAGTCCACCATGCTTGACGTTGCCGGCGATCTGGATCGGGATGGTGCCGCGCGAGCGGCCCATGCCGAAGTCCTTATAAAAGGCCGCGCCCTTGTCCATGATGACCGGTACGGAAGCAAGCGAGATGACGTTGTTGATGACGGTCGGACAGTTGAACAGGCCCTTATGCGCCGGCAGCGGCGGCTTGGCGCGCACGATGCCGCGCTTGCCTTCCAGCGAGTTGAGAAGCGCCGTTTCCTCGCCGCAGACATAGGCGCCGGCGCCGGTGCGGATTTCGATGTCGAAAGCCCGGCCGCAGCCCATCACCGAAGGCCCCAGAATCCCGGCGGCACGGGCAATGCCGACAGCCTCGGTCATCGTTGCGATGGCGTGCGGATATTCCGAGCGGATATAGACGAAACCCTTGGTGGCAAGAGTTGCAAGACCGGCGATTGCCATGCCCTCGATCAGCACGAAGGGATCGCCCTCCATGATCATCCGGTCGGCGAAGGTGCCGCTGTCGCCCTCGTCGGCGTTGCAGACGATATATTTGCGGTCGCCGGCCGTATCGAGAACGGTCTTCCATTTGATGCCGGTCGGGAAACCAGCACCGCCGCGTCCGCGAAGGCCGCTTTCGGTGACCTGCGCCACCACGTCAGCGGAGGTCATCGCCACGGCCTTGGCCAGGCCCTTCAGGCCGTCATTCGCCTTATAGTCCTCCAGCGACAGCGGATCGATGATGCCGCAACGGGCAAAGGTGAGCCGTGTCTGGTTTTTCAGGAAGGGCAGGTCCTCGGTCTTCCCGAGACAGAGCGGGTGGTGACTGCCGGTCACGAGGCCTGCATCCAAGAGAGAGGCGATATCGGAGGCCTTGACCGGACCATAGGCTATGCGGCCTTCAGGCGTTTCCACCTCGACCAAAGGTTCCAGCCAATGCAGGCCGCGCGAGCCGTTTCGCACGATCGTAGCGTCAAGGCCGCGCGTGCCGATCTCCTGCGACAACGCCTTGGCGACGCGATCTGCGCCAAGGGCCAGTGCTGCTGCATCCTGGGGGACGAAAATCCGCACGGTCATGCCCGCACCTCCGCAACGAGGTCACGCACCGCATCCGCATCGAGCCGCCCGTGCACCTCGCCGTCGAGCATCGCGGCGGGTGCGGTGGAACAGAGCCCGAGACAGTAGACGGGTTCCAGCGTCACCGCGCCGTCGAGCGTCGTCTGGTGGAAATCGATGCCGAGCAGAGATTTTACCCGTTCGGCCAGCGCATCGCCGCCCATCGATTGGCACGCTTCTGCCCGGCAGAGCTTGAGCACATGGCGGCCGGCCGGGTGGTCGCGATAGTCGTGATAGAAGGAGACGACGCCGTGAACCTCGGCGCGCGACAGGTTGAGTTCGCGGGCAATGACCGGCAGGGCTTCCTGCGGCACATAGCCGAACTCGGCCTGGATCTCGTGCAGGATCGGCAGAAGCGGCCCTTCGAGCGACTTCATCTCGCTGACAATATCCAGCGTCCGTTCACCGATATCACGGCTTGATACATGCAGGTTCAACGTTCAGACCTCCCGAACTGAAATGAACAATCTGTCGTGATCTGCGATCCTTTGACCAAACGAAGTCCCCTCCAGAACTTCGTTTATCCGTATTCCAGGCCGGTAAGCGCCAGAAACACGCGGTTTTGCAGTCCACACACTGAAAACACAGGGTGTCAGCAGGTGGGAGGAGGGTCAATAGGCGTATTCCGTTAAGCGATAGGTGTTTTCTATCAAAGGGCCTGAGCGTCAGCCAGAATGCGGGCCTCATGCAGCAGGGCTGAAACGAGCGGCGTGAACGGTTCGCGATGCGTTGCGACCAGGCCGACCGTGTGGCGGGCATCCGGTTCGATGATCGGGATCAGCTTGATGTCATCGTGAAAACCGAAGGATTTCGCGACGTTATAGGGCATGATGCTGGCCCAGTGACCGGTGCGGACATGGGAGAAGAGCACGATCATCGAGTTGGATTCCAGTGTCGGCGACACGGTAACGCCGGCTTCTGCGAAATGCTGGTTGATGATGCGCCGGTTCTGCATGTCGGCCGTCAATAGACAAAGCCGAATACCGCCGACTTCCTTCCAGGTCACAGTTTCGCGATCGGCAAGGCTGGTGCCCGCAGCGGTAACCAGATGATAGCGCTCCACCTGCAGCGGCACGCTGGTGACGCGGCCGAGCGGTTCGTTTTCCAGATAGGTGAGGCCGGCATCGATCTCCAGATTTTCCAGGAGGCCGAGGATTTTCAGGGATGTGGTGGAGAGAATGGAGAATGTGACGTCCGGATGCTTCTCCTGAAAAGGGCCGGTAATGCGCGGCACCATGGCAAGCGTGGTTGGAACCGCCGCCAGCCGGATATGACCGACAAGGCCGCGGCGGGCGGCGCGCATTTCCTCGTGCATGGTTCGGCTATCACCGACAATCCGCCGTGCCCATTCCAGCACGCGCTGACCTTCCGGCGTCAGGCTCTGGTAGCGCGAGCCGCGATTGACCAGCATGACGCCGAGCTGATCCTCCAGCTGCTTGATCGCAGCCGATAGCGTTGGCTGGGTAATGCCGCAGAGATCGGCGGCGCGGCCGAAATGGCGCTCCTGCGCCAGCGCGATGAAGAATTCCAGCTTATCGATCAACCGCCACCCTCCCGCTGCGGAGATCTGCTTTTAGCAGATCAACTGGCCGCCATTCACTTCCAGCACCTGCCCGGTGATGTACCCCGAGAGCGCGTTGGACGCGAGGAACAAATAGGCCGGCGCGCAATCCTCGGCCGTGCCGAGCCGCTGCAGCGGAATGGTCTTGCGGGTGGCTTCGAGCTTTTCGGCGGACGAATAGCGTTCGTGGAAATCGGTGGTGATCGTTCCCGGCGACACGCAGTTGACGCGAATGCCATCCGGCGCCAGTTCGCGGGCGAGCGCCTTGGAATAGGTCGAGACGAAGGCCTTGGTGGCAGAATAGATCGCCGATCCGGCGCTGCCGCCGGTGAGTGCCGAGATGGAGACGGTGTTGACGATGGCCGGATGCGTGCCGCGCCGGATGAGCGGCAGAAGTGCGCGGGTGGTCTGCACCACGGAGGTCTGGTTCAGCTGAACCACCGTCTCATATTGCTCGTCAGTCAGTTCGCCGGCCAAAAACCGTCCGACCATCGTGCCCGCATTGTTGACGAGGACATCGATCGCCTGGAAGCGCCTGGCAATGCCGGCCGCCAGAAGCTCGATACCGCCTGCGCTCGAAAAATCGGCATAGGAGAGAAACGCCCGGCCTTCGGTCAGGGCCGCATCGAGAAAATCGGGCAGCGGTTCGCGCGCCACGCGGCCGCCGTGCAGATAGACGGTGGCGCCGCAATCGAGAAACTGGCGTGCGACCTCAAGGCCGATGCCACGGCCGGCGCCGGTGACGACGATGTTGAGGCCCTTGAACAGAGATGGATGAAACATTGAAAACCCTCCCGCGACCGACAGGCTGTCGCATGATGACCGGAATTGCAACGCGGCGGTTCCGTCTTCCTGTGCCAAGGCTTCATTTTCAAGCACTCGCCGCGTTTATGAAATTGCGCTGCTTTCGTTTTTGCCTATTATGAAAGAAAACGAAAACGACGGGGAGGAATAAACATGTATCTGACGGGGCGCCAGTCGGAAATCCTGGACCTTGCCAAGACCGAAGGCCGGGTTCTCGTCGATGAACTGGCGGCGCGCTTCTCTGTCACACCACAGACCATCCGCAAGGATCTGAACGATCTCTGTGACGGCCGGGTGCTGACGCGTATCCATGGCGGGGCGATCTTTCCGCGCGGCAACGAGAATGTGAAATACGAGGCCAGACGGTCGATCGCGGCCTTGGAAAAGCAGGCGATCGGGCAGGCGGCGGCGGCGATGATCCCGAACAATTCGTCGCTGTTCATCAATATCGGCACCACGACCGAAGCCGTCGGTGACGCGCTTCTCGACCACACGGAGCTGATGGTCATCACCAATAACATCAATGTTGCCAATCGCTTGCGGGTTTTCCCCTCGATCGAGGTGGTGATTGCCGGCGGCGTCGTGCGCGGTGCCGATGGCGGTATCGTCGGCGAGGCGGCGGTGGATTTCATCCGCCAGTTCAAGGTGGATTATGCCGTCATCGGCGCATCCGCGATCGATCATGACGGCGCGCTCCTGGATTTCGATTATCGCGAAGTGAAAGTGGCGCAGGCGATCATCGCCAATGCGCGGCATGTCATTCTGGTGTCGGATTCAACCAAATTCGAGCGCACGGCACCCGTGCGGATTGGTCATATTACCCAGGTTCACACCTTCATTACCGATATTTGTCCGATCGAGAACGTCCGCAATATCTGCCAGGACCAGGATGTGCGGCTGATCGAAACCGCGCGCTGAAATTGCTGATTTTAGCGGCGTCTTGTTTTCTATAAACATTCGTTTGACATTCGTACGGTTTTCGCTTTAATTATTTTTGCTTTCGCATCTGCTCAAAATTGTGCAATGCGAAATGTGGGAGGGGAAGCAGTGCCTGCGCAGGATGTACTCGACATTTTCGTGATCGGTGGCGGCATCAATGGGTGCGGCATCGCCAGGGATGCGGTTGGCCGTGGGTACTCGGTTGCGCTGGCGGAAATGGACGATTTTGCTTCCGGCACATCCTCACGCGCCACCAAGCTCATTCATGGCGGGCTGCGCTATCTCGAGCATTACGAATTCCGTCTGGTGCGCGAATCTTTGATGGAGCGCGAAGTGCTCTGGGCGATGGCGCCGCATATCATCTGGCCGATGCGCTTCGTGCTGCCGTTCCACAAGGGTGGCATCCGCCCGGCCTGGCTCATCCGTCTCGGCCTCTTCCTCTACGATCATATCGGCGGCCGCAAACTTCTGCCCGCGACCCGCACGCTCGACATGCGGCGCGATCCCGCTGCCAAGCCGTTGAAGGCGCTGTTTACCAAGGCTTTCGAATATTCCGACGGCTGGGTCGATGATGCCCGCCTGGTCGTGCTCAATGCGAAGGATGCGGCGCTGAAGGGCGCGCGGATCATGACGCGCAGCCGCGTTGTGTCGGCGGAACGCAAGGACGGCCTCTGGTCTGTCAATGTCGAGGATACGGCGACCGGTGCCGTCAGCACGTTCAAGGCGCGCATGGTGGTCAATGCGGCCGGCCCCTGGGTCGATGTGGTTCTGTCCCATGCGGTGCGCAAGAACGATGTCCATAATGTCCGGCTGGTACAGGGCAGCCATATCGTCGTGAAGAAGAAGTTCAGCGATCCGCGCGCCTATTTCTTCCAGAACCCCGACAACCGCATCATCTTTGCGATCCCCTACGAGACCGATTTCACTTTGATCGGCACGACCGACAACGATTTTACCGGCGATCCGAAGAACATCCAGATCACCGAAGGCGAGATCACCTATCTCTGCAATGCGGCGAGCGAGTATTTTTCCGAACCCGTGAAGCCCGCCGATGTTGTCTGGACCTATTCCGGCGTGCGGCCGCTGTTTGATGATGGTGCGTCGAAGGCGCAGGAAGCAACGCGCGACTATGTGCTGAAGGTCGATGGCGCAGAGGGCGAAGCGCCGCTGCTCAACGTCTTCGGCGGCAAGCTGACGACCTATCGCCGTCTCGGCGAACATGCGCTGGAAAAGATCGCCGGCGCGATCGGTGCAAAGGGCAATCCGTGGACCGCAAAAAGCGTTCTGCCGGGCGGCGATTTTCCGGCGACCGGCTATGAGGCCGAGGTGGCAAAGCTCAAGAGCCGCTATCCCTTTCTGGCCGAGCGCTACGCCCGCCGCCTGGTTCGGCTTTATGGGACGCTGGCCGCAAGTCTGCTCGGCAGTGCCGGCAAGACGGAGGATCTTGGGCGGCATTTCGGCGCTGATCTCTATGAGGTCGAGGTACAGTGGCTGATGGTGCAGGAATGGGCGCGGCATGCCGAGGATATCCTGTGGCGCCGCACCAAGCTCGGATTGACATTGACCCAGGCGCAAGCCGCCGGGTTGGAGGAATACATGCGGGAGACTATCCGCAACGTTGCCTGAGGGCCGCGCCGGGATGGCGCTGCCTGCGGCTGGGAGGAAGCCTGAGAATGCTGGAACTGAAAAACATAACCAAGGTCGTGGGGGCGGATACGCATATCCATCCGACGGATCTTGTGCTGGAGCGGGGCTCGCTCAATGTGCTGCTCGGCCCGACGCTCTCCGGCAAGACGTCGCTGATGCGGCTGATGGCCGGTCTCGACAAGCCGACGACCGGGACCATCACCTTCGACGGCAAGAACGTGACCGGCGTGCGGGTGCAGGATCGCTCCGTCGCCATGGTCTACCAGCAGTTCATCAATTACCCGGCGATGACCGTCTACGAGAACATCGCCTCGCCGATGCGCATTTCCGGCAAGGATTCGGCAACGATCGACCGGGAAGTGCGCAAGGCGGCCGAGCTGATGAAGCTGACGCCCTATCTGGAGCGCACGCCGCTCAACCTGTCGGGCGGCCAGCAGCAGCGCACGGCGCTGGCGCGCGCCATCGTCAAGAATGCCAGCCTCGTCCTGCTCGACGAGCCGCTCGCCAATCTCGATTACAAGCTGCGCGAGGAACTGCGCGAAGAATTGCCCAGACTGTTTGCCGCCGCCGGTTCGATCTTCGTTTATGCAACGACCGAGCCGCAGGAAGCGCTGCTGCTTGGCGGCCATACCGCAACGATGCACCAGGGGCGCATCAGCCAGTTCGGGCCGACGATCTCGGTCTATCGCAAGCCGGCCGATATCGTCACCGCGAAAACCTTTGCCGATCCGCCGCTCAATACGCTCGACGTGGTGAAGTCCGGCGATGCATTCGAGCGTGGCGGGCTCAGCGTCCTGCCGGTGCCCGCGCATCTTAGCGGCATGGCCGATGGCGCCTATACGATCGCCTTCCATCCGCACCACCTGTCGCTGGCGCGCCCGCACGACACAGCGGCACCGCTGAAGGCGGGCATCATCATTTCGGAAATCGCCGGTTCGGAAAGCTTCATCCATGTCGATTGCGCGGGATCCCGCTGGGTCATGCTCGAACACGGCATCCACGACATCGAGCCGGATACGGCGATCGAGCTTTTCGTCGATACCCGCCACCTGATGGCTTTCGGGCCGGATGGACGCGCGATCGGCGGCTCTGCCGCAAGCCAGACCGTTCGGGGGGCGTGAGGAAAACATCATGGCACGCATCAATCTCGACCATATCCGCCACGCCTACGGCCCGAACCCGAAGAAACCCTCGGATTATTCGCTGAAGGAAGTCCATCACGAATGGAACGATGGCGGCGCCTATGCGCTGCTGGGCCCGTCCGGCTGCGGCAAGACCACGCTGCTCAATATCATTTCCGGCCTGCTGCAGCCGTCCGAAGGCAAGATCCTGTTCGACGGCAAGGATGTCACCAATCTGTCGACGCAGGAGCGCAATATCGCCCAGGTGTTCCAGTTCCCGGTGATCTACGACACGATGACCGTTTACGATAATCTGGCCTTTCCGCTGCGCAATCGCCGCGTTCCGGAAAATGAAGTCGATCGCCGGGTCACGGAAATCCTCGAGATGATCGGCCTGTCCGACCGTGCCAAGAAGAAGGCTCAAGGGCTGACCGCCGACCAGAAGCAGAAGATCTCGCTTGGCCGTGGTCTTGTCCGCTCCGATGTCAGCGCCATCCTGTTCGACGAACCGCTGACCGTCATCGATCCGCATATGAAATGGGTGCTGCGCTCGCAGCTGAAACGGCTGCACAAGCAGTTCGGCTTCACCATGGTCTATGTCACCCATGACCAGACCGAGGCACTGACCTTCGCCGACAAGGTCGTCGTCATGTATGACGGCGAGATCGTCCAGATCGGCACGCCCGCCGAGCTTTTCGAAAAGCCGAAGCACACATTCGTCGGCTATTTCATCGGCTCTCCGGGCATGAATGTTCTGCCGGCAAAGATCGATGGCGCGTCGGTCGATCTCGGTGGCGAGACGCTCGCCCTGTCGTTTGCGCCAAAATTCGCAGCTGGCGCCAAGACGGAGCTCGGCATACGCCCGGAATTCGTGCGGCTTGGCCGCGAGGGCATGCCGGTTGTGATTTCCAAGGTCGAGGATATCGGCCGCCAGAAGATCGTGCGCGCCACCTTCGCCAACAGGCCGATCGCCATCGTCGTGCATGAGGACGGCGAGATCCCGGCGGAACCGAAGATCACCTTCGATCCTGCGGCCATCAATATCTACGCCGACAGTTGGCGTGTAGGCGGGGAGGCCTGATCATGGAAAAGACCTGGAACAACAAGGCCTGGTTCATGGTCCTGCCGGTGCTGGTGCTGGTCGCCTTCTCGGCGGTCATCCCGCTGATGACGGTGGTCAACTATTCGGTACAGGACACGTTCGGCAACAATGAATTCTTCTGGGCGGGCACCGACTGGTTCATCCAGGTGCTGCAGTCCGACCGCTTCTGGGATGCGCTGACGCGTAACCTGATCTTCTCCGGGATCATCCTGGCGATCGAGATTCCGCTGGGTATCCTGATCGCGCTCAACATGCCAAAGACCGGGTTCGGCGTTCCCGTCTGCCTCGTCCTGATGTCGCTGCCGCTGCTCATTCCGTGGAATGTCGTCGGCACTATCTGGCAGGTGTTCGGGCGCGTCGATATCGGCCTGCTCGGCTATACGCTGGAAGCGATCGGCATTCGCTACAACTATGTCAACAACGTCTTCGACGCCTGGGTAACGCTGATCGTCATGGACGTCTGGCACTGGACGAGCCTTGTCGTGCTGCTCTGCTACGCTGGCCTCGTGTCGATCCCGGATGCCTATTACCAGGCAGCCAAGATCGATGGCGCATCGCGCTGGGCCGTGTTCCGCTATATCCAGCTGCCGAAGATGAAGCGCGTGCTCCTGATCGCCTTCCTCCTGCGCTTCATGGACAGTTTCATGATCTATACCGAGCCCTTCGTCATCACTGGCGGCGGTCCCGGCAATGCCACCACATTCCTGTCGATCGACCTCGTCAAGACGGCCATCGGCCAGTTCGACCTTGGTCCGGCAGCAGCACTTTCCCTCATCTACTTCCTGATCATCCTGTTGCTCTCATGGATATTCTACACCGTGATGACCAATAGCGATGCGCAGAGCTGACGGGCGGAGGGAGGAAAACAATGACCACCGCAACACATTCGACCGGCCGCAGCTTCTCCTGGATCGTGCCCACGATCTACATCATCTTCCTGCTCCTGCCGATCTACTGGCTCGTCAATATGAGCTTCAAGACGAATACCGAGATTACCGGTGCTTTTTCGCTCTATCCACATGCGCCGACGCTGCGCAACTATGCTGTCATCTTCACCGATCCGTCCTGGTATAACGGCTATATCAACTCGATCATCTATGTGGTGATGAACACCGTCATCTCGGTTTCGGTGGCGCTGCCTGCGGCCTACGCGTTCTCGCGCTACCGGTTCCTCGGCGACAAGCATCTGTTCTTCTGGCTGCTCACCAATCGCATGGCGCCGCCGGCCGTGTTCGCGCTGCCGTTCTTCCAGCTCTATTCCGCCTTCGGCCTGATCGATACGCATATTGCCGTGGCGCTGGCGCACTGCCTGTTCAACGTGCCGCTGGCGGTGTGGATCCTTGAAGGCTTCATGTCGGGCGTGCCGAAGGAAATCGACGAAACCGCCTATATTGACGGTTATTCCTTCCCGCGCTTCTTCATCCGGATCTTCATCCCGCTGATCGCATCCGGTATCGGCGTGGCGGCATTCTTCAACTTCATGTTCTCCTGGGTCGAACTGCTGATCGCCCGGACACTGACGACGACCGATGCCAAGCCGATTGCCGCGATCATGACACGGACGGTGTCTGCCTCCGGCATGGACTGGGGTGTGCTGGCGGCGGCCGGCGTGCTCACGATCATTCCCGGCGCGATCGTCATCTATTTCGTCAGAAACTACATTGCCAAGGGCTTCGCCCTGGGGAGGGTCTAATGGCCGCTATCACCCAACGCACCAACCGCTGGCCGCTGGCACTGGCCGCCGTCCTCGTCGTCTACGCTGTCTTGACCGGGCTGCTGATCATGGCGCTGCCGGTCAAGGACGGCGCGCGCGACTGGTTTGCGCCGCTGGTCCGCGGCGGCTGGATGGCCTGGTCCTTTCCCGGCGCCATGTTCTTTCTGACGATCTTTGCACTTCTGTCGCTGATGGCGGTCTGGGAATATGCCAGCCCGGGCGGCAATCCGCGCGTCGGCATCCTGCGGTTTGAGACGACGCGCGGCGACCGGCTGTTCGTCTCGCTGCTCGGCAGCGCCTTCATTCATCTCGCATGGCTGGGACTTGTCGGTCCCAACGTGTGGTGGGCTCTTGCTCTTTCCGTTGTCTACGCCATCGGCGTGTTCAAGCTGGTTTGAGACAAGATTACTGAAACGGATTGCCGGGGAGGCAGTCCGATACTGCAATCGCAAAACCTTTAAGGGAGGACAATTATGCGACGGCACCTTTTAACATCGACAGCAGTTCTGCTGCTGGCCTTTACCGGGTCCGCATATGCGGGCATGGACGAAGCAAAGCAGTTCCTGGACAAGGAAGTCGGCGACCTCTCGTCGCTCGATCGCGCCTCCCAGGAGAAGGAAATGCAGTGGTACATCGATGCTGCGAAGCCTTTCGCCGGCATGGATATCAAGGTCGTTTCCGAAACCCTGACGACGCATGAATATGAATCCAAGGTTCTTGCCCCGGCGTTTACCGCGATCACCGGCATCAAGATCACCCATGACCTGATCGGCGAAGGCGACGTCGTCGAAAAGCTGCAGACGCAGATGCAGTCGGGCGAAAACATCTATGACGCCTATGTCAACGACTCGGATCTGATCGGCACGCATTGGCGCTACCAGCAGGTTCGCAACCTGACCGACTGGATGGCCAACGAAGGCAAGGATGTCACCTCGCCGACGCTCGACCTGCCGGATTTCATCGGCACGTCCTTCACGACGGCGCCGGACAAGAAGCTCTACCAGCTTCCCGACCAGCAGTTCGCCAACCTCTATTGGTTCCGGTATGACTGGTTCAACGACGAGAAGAACAAGGCGGACTTCAAGGCGAAGTACGGCTACGACCTCGGCGTTCCCGTCAATTGGTCTGCCTACGAAGACATTGCCGAATTCTTCACCGGCCGCGAGATCGACGGCAAGAAGGTCTATGGTCACATGGACTACGGCAAGAAGGATCCGTCACTCGGCTGGCGCTTCACCGACGCCTGGCTTTCGATGGCCGGCAATGGCGACAAGGGCATTCCGAACGGCTTGCCGGTCGATGAATGGGGCATCAAGGTCAACGAGAAGTCCCAGCCGGTCGGTTCCTGCGTCGCGCGTGGCGGCGATACCAACGGCCCGGCCGCCGTCTACTCCATCCAGAAATATCTCGACTGGATGAAGGCTTATGCACCGCCGGCAGCCCAGGGCATGAACTTCTCCGAATCCGGCCCGGTTCCGGCCCAGGGTGAAGTTGCCCAGCAGATCTTCTGGTACACGGCGTTCACCGCCGATGCCGTCAAGAAGGGCCTGCCTGTCGTCAACGAGGACGGCACGCCGAAATGGCGCATGGCACCGTCGCCGCATGGCGTCTACTGGAAAGACGGCATGAAGCTCGGCTATCAGGACGTAGGTTCCTGGACGCTGATGAAATCGACACCGGAAGACCGCGCCAAGGCCGCATGGCTCTATGCGCAGTTCGTGACCTCGAAAACCGTTGATGTGAAGAAGAGCCATGTCGGCCTGACGCTCATCCGCGAATCCTCGATCCGCCATGAAAGCTTCACCAAGCGTGCGCCTGAACTCGGCGGTCTGATCGAGTTCTACCGTTCGCCGGCCCGCGTCCAATGGTCGCCAACCGGCACCAACGTTCCGGACTATCCGAAGCTGGCGCAATTGTGGTGGCAGGCTGTGGGTGATGCCGCAGCTGGCAACAAGACACCGCAGGAAGCCATGGATTCGCTGTGCGCCGAGCAGGAAAAGGTGCTTCAGCGCCTTGAGCGCGCCGGTGTCCAGGGCGATATCGGTCCGAAGCTCGCCGAAGAGCACGATCTCGAATACTGGAACAAGGATGCCGTTTCCAAGGGCAATCTCGCACCCCAGCTGAAGATCGAGAACGAAAAAGAAAAGCCGGTTACCATCAACTATGACGAACTGGTCAAGAGCTGGCAGTAACAAGCGAGCAAACCGGCGCCGGGTCATTCCGGCGCCGGAGCGCGCTTTCAGCACCCGTTGAAAATGAAACCGCCCGGAGAGATGATTTCCGGGCGGTTTTCGTTTGTTAAAGTGTGGTGTGCGGCGGTTAGAAACGTGTCTGGCGCTTCACTGCATTGATCGCTGTGTGAAAGATGATCTTCATGTCCAGGAACAGCGAGAAATTCCGGATATAATCGGCATCGCAGATGATCTGGCGGATCGCCATCCAGTGCTGGCCGGCCGGGCCAGTGAGGCCGCGCGTTTGCGCCAGTCCGGTCAACCCCGGCCGCATCAGGTTGCGGTCTTCATATCCCCGCACGAGGCCGTCATAGCTGCGCCCAGCAGCCATCATGTCGGGAACATGCGGGCGGGGGCCGATCAGCGAGAGGTCGCCTAAGAGCACGTTCCACAATCGCGGCAATACGGCGAGACGGGTCCTTGTCAGGAAGCGTCCCAGCGGCGTGAACGGAGGATCGAGGGTATCCGTCGTCTTGCAGCGGAATGTCAAAAGTTCGAACGGAGCGCCGTCGAGGCCCGTGTGCAGCTGCCGGACGAAAACCGGACCTCTGCTGTCCAGCTTGATGAGGACGGCAATGGCTGTCAGGGCGGGAGAAAGCACGATCAGCCCCAGAAGTGCGCTGGTGGCATCGATGGTTCGTTTGATTGCAAATTGAACAGGCAGGTTCGGGACCCGGACCGGGGTGAGGTAAAATTGGCTGCCGTCCGCGTGGGATTGCTCGCCGCGAAGCGTCGCGGCGCTTGCGGTCAGCGGGCCGCTGTCCACTGGGCGGATCAGCGCTGTTGGTTGCGGCAATGTTTTTTCCGTCATGATTTTACATCTCGTCGGCTTTGGACAAGCAATCCGTTGTCGCGTCGATCGTTCTCAATGAAGAATTCGCGGCAGAGGCGGATTGCTGTCGTACAGAGCGCCGAATGCAGCTGATGATGCGTCAGATGCTTTCGGGACTGTTCCGTCTTGGGCGCGATATCGTCCATTTTAACGATTTGTTAAAGAATAGCCTCTTTGCGAAAGCCTCGCGAATCCAATCCGTTGCCGTGGTTAATATGCGGCGGGCCGGAATTGCCCGGCCGGGCTTCCAACGAGCTTGATGTTTGCGGGCGGATTGCCGGTTTTAAGGTGCCGGAGTGCCCGGTTCTGTCAGGGGAAGGCCGCCTTTGCTTTCGCCGGCCATCATGCCGTCTATCATCGGCAGGCCATCCGTACCGGTGAGCGGAAACCATTTGCTCCGGTCGAAGAACAGGTCTCCCGGCACGTTGCGGTTCGGCTTGCTGATCTGATTGGCAAGGAAATTGTAGCGCGGGATTTCGCCGAATTCCCGTTTGAGCTGGATGCGGCTGCCGAAATTGCTGACATCGAAGGGTTCTAGCGCCTGGATTTTGGCAATGATCTCTTCCGGGTTTCCCCAGCGAACCTGATGCAGGAAGATGTTGGCGGCTTTCCCGGCGAGATCGGCGACTTTAGCCGTGTCGGCTGTGTTTTCGATATTCAGTTTGACGCGAAAGGAGGTGACGCGGTTTTCCCCGTCGCCCTTGATCAGGATGAAAAGTGACGATTGCACGGTTTGAGCGGCGCCTTCCGCCGGAAGGTCTATCGACGAGGAGCATTCCCAATTTTCATTGTTGGCGCGGCTGCTCGTCCACTCCAGTTGGCCAAAACCGCCGTCTCGCAACTGCTCGCACAGGGTGCCTGGATCGCTCTGGATCAGGCGGATGAAGCGCTGCTCTGCGGTCTTCAGATTGGCAAAGGCGTAGACCGGCAGGACCATGCGCGCCGGCGGCAGCCGTATGCCGCGGCTGTGCTTGATCGTCACTTTTTGTGGCGGCGGGGCGGGCTTGATGATCAGGCCGGGATAGCCGAGATAGGTCAGCAGCAGATCGAGATTGCGGTGATTGTTGGCAAGCAGGACCGTCGCCAGAATGCCGGCAAAGACCAGCCCGACCGCAGCCAGGAAGAAAATTTTTCCGGACCGGTTTTTTCGCGGCACGTTCATGGCGAGACCTGAAACGCGCAGGTTTCACCAGTCCTAGACATCATCGATCCGCATGCCCTAGCCATCCGGCGCTTCCCGCTACCCTGGCGATAGGTATTGTCGAGAAAAAACAGACATATCAAGGTATAAAAATGACGGAGGCCTCACCATCGCGTGACGCTCGGGAGTTTGTCGCAGGAAAAAGCCGACTTCATGCGGATTCATCCCGGTATGGCCACCGGTAACCTGCGCAGGCATCGTGACTTCAGTTCTGCTTTTTACTGCAGAGCGGTTGCCCGGCTGGCCGATGTTTCGCCGCCGAAGATGATCACCGCAAACAGCAGGACGCCGGCGAACGTGATCAGCGATGCGATGGCGACAACGGGCTCCATCTCCGGGTATCCGGTCAGCATGAGGTAGAGTGCCGGCACCATCAGGGCGACCCCAGCGGTATAGACCAGATATTGGATCATCGCGATCCGCCGTAGGGCCTTGGCAGGGTTCAGCGCGTGATATCCGCCAAAGATCGCCATGGTCACCCAGCCGAGCAGATTGGCATGGGCATGGGCGCCGATGGCGCTGTGATCCTGCGAGATGGCCATGTTCAGGCCCATAGCGATGCCGATGATCAGGAAAATGATGGCCGTGCGGAAATAGAGCGTTGCGATGCGTGGCATTGTGTCTTCCCCCGAAGTGTAACCCGTGGAATATTAGCATTCCCTCCAGCTCTGCGCGAGAAGCCAAATTTCGCCATTTCAAAACCGCGACGGGTTCGTCAACTTCCCTCGTCGGGAATGTTGAGGACATGGCCGCAGGCCTTGCAATGCACCGCGTCGGCGTCGTGGCGCTGAAGCCCGCATTGCGGGCAGGGGAAGACGACCTTGTGCGGCCGCACGATCGCCTGCGCCAGCCGCACGAACAGCGAAATGCCGAAAATCATCGTGATGATCGAGGTCAGCTTGCCAAGCGTTCCGGGCAGGGTGATGTCGCCGAAGCCGGTTGTCGTGATGGTGGCGACGGTAAAATAGAGCGCATCGACGAAGCCCTCGATGCCCGCCGCCTGATGATAGAAGAACGCGGTGTAGACAAAACCGGTGACGAGGAACAGGAAGGTGACGAAGTTGATGCAGGCGCGGACCACTTCTTCCCATTCGCCGTACCCTGCCCGTTTGATCAGCAGCGTGAACACCTTGCTCTGGCCCAGCGACCAGATGCGCAGGGCGCGCAGGAAGGCGAAGTTGGAAAACTGCGCGGGAAAAAGCAGGGTTGCAAGGATGGCAATATCCACCCAGGTCATCGGCCGGGTCAGCCAGCGCCGGAAGCTCGAGGCGATCAGCGCCCGGGCGCCAAGCTCGAAGGCGATCAGGGCGGCGATGGCATAGTCGATGATGAGAAAGGTGCTGCCGGCGGCGAAATAGGGGCCGACGAGGAAGAAGATGATAATGGCGAGATCGATGATCGCCATGGTGATCTGGAACCGGATGGCCCGCAGACTGGTGCCCAGATAGAGCATGCGCAGCCAGGCGCGTACACCCTGCAAAACCGGTTGTTCGGGTTCATCAATCTTTGCGTGCTTCGTCATGAAATTGAGATAGGCTGGTGCGCCGGAGCGGTCAATGCTGCGCATGCGGGACGCAGGCATTGTTCGCCGCAATGGCCTTCGAATTCGCGGGCGTTTTGACCGTCGCAGGAACGGCTGGAATCCGGCAGACGAAGATTACATTAAGTTCACTTTATTTAGCTGTTGCAGGATGTATATCGTTGGAGAAATCACAGTCTGCAATGCCCCACCAGGTGCTCCATGTCCGATCCAGCCGATAGAAACGATGAGCCCGGCGGCGCTCAGGTCCTTGTTCAGCGGGTGTGGCTTCAGGGCCGGCTGCTGACGGCGATTGCCACGATCCTCATCCTTGCCCTTGCGGGCTACGCGATCTTCCACCTGACAAGTGAAGTCCGCTACGAAGACGTGATGTCGGCGCTGGACAAGACCAGCGCCACGGCCATTGCGCTGGCGATCGGTTTCACCGGCTTGAGCTTCTTCGCGCTGACCTTCTACGATGTCGGGGCGTTGATCTATCTGAAGAAGAAATTGCCCTATGCGGATGTGGCGCTGACGGCGGCGGCGGCCTATGCCGTCGGGAATACTGCGGGTTTCGGGCCGCTCAGCGGCGGCGCCATCCGTTACCGCGCCTATTCGCGGCTGGGGTTGAAGCCTGAGGAAATCGGCGGCATCATCGCCTTTGTCACGCTTGCCTTCGGGCTGGGGCTGGCAAGCGTCGCAGCACTCAGCCTGTTGATGATCGCTCCGGAAGTGGCGCCGCTGGTCGGCATGAGTTCATCTGCGCTGCGCGCCATCGCGATTTTGATCCTCGCCGTTCTTGCCGCGCTGATGGTGGCGGGACGGGACAATCGCACCCTGCAACTGGGGCAATTTTCGCTGCGGGTTCCCGATTCGCGCACGGCGTCCCGCCAGTTTCTCGTCACCGTCTTCGATCTCGCCGCCTCGGCCTCCGTCCTTTACGTGCTGTTGCCCGATAACGTCATCGGCTGGCCGGCCTTTCTGGCCATCTATGCGGTGGCTGTCGGGCTTGGCGTACTCAGCCATGTGCCGGCCGGCCTTGGCGTGTTCGAGACCGTCATCGTTGCAGCGCTTGGCCAGGCCGTCGATGTCGATACGGTTCTGGGTGCGCTCGTCCTTTACCGCCTGATCTACCATGTCCTGCCGCTGCTTCTCGCCGTCATCTTCGTCATCGGTGCCGAATTGCGCAGCCTCTACCGCAAGCCGATGGCTTCCAGCCTTCGCCGGGTTGCGGGGCGGCTGACGCCGTTGCTGCTTGCCACGCTGGCGCTGATCCTGGCCGCCATGCTGGTGTTTTCCAGCGTCACGCCGACGCCGGACGGCAACCTGGCCTTCCTGTCGGATTACGTGCCGTTGCCGATCATCGAAGGCACGCATTTCCTGGCAAGCCTGCTTGGCCTCGTTCTCGTCATTGTCGCGCGCGGACTTGCGCGGCGGCTGGACAGCGCCTGGTGGGCGGCACTTGTGGTTGCCGTCATTGCCCTGCTGTTTTCGCTCCTCAAGGCGGTCGCGCTGATCGAGGCCAGCCTTCTGGCCTTCTTGATCGTCAGCCTGCTGGCCACGCACCGCCTGTTCGACCGGCCGGCAAACCTGTCGAACGAACGGCTGACGCTGCCTTGGCTGACGGCGATGCTGGCGCTCTGCGCCTTCGCCGTGATCGTGCTGTTGTTCGTCTATCGCGACGTCGAATACAGCAATACGCTCTGGTGGCAGTTCGAACTGTCGGAGGAAGCGCCGCGTGGCCTGCGTGCGGTGCTCGGCTTGACGATCTTTTCGGGTGCGGCCGCACTCTGGAGCCTGCTGCGGCCGGCCAAGGGTCCGCGAGAAGCGTCGTCCATGGCCGATATCGACAGGGCGATCGCCATCGCGAGGGCGCAGGACATGTCGGACGCCAATCTCGTGCGGATGGGCGACAAGAGCCTGATGTTTTCAACCGATGGCCGCGCCTTCATCATGTATGGCCGCCAGGCCCGGTCCTGGATTGCGCTGTTTGATCCGGTCGGCCCGCGCGATGCCTGGCCGGACCTGATCTGGCAGTTCATCGAGGAGGCACGGTCCTGCGGCTGCCGCCCGGTCTTTTACCAGGTGTCTCCCGCCGGACTGTCCTATTACGCGGATGCGGGGCTGCGGGCGTTTCGCCTGGGCGAGCTTGCCACGGCCGATCTGACGACGTTCGAGCTCAAGGGCGGCAAATGGGCCACCCTTCGCCAGACCGTCAGCCGGGCGCAGCGCGATGGGCTGGAATTCGCTGTGGTCGAGCCGGATGGCATCCCGGCCATCATGGGCGATCTGGTTGCGGTCTCCGACGCCTGGCTTGAGCATCACCGTGCCAAGGAAAAGGGGTTTTCGCTGGGAGCATTCAATGCCAGCTATATTGCCGCCCAGCCGGTTGGAATTCTCAGGCTGAACGGCAAGATCGTCGCCTTTGCCAACATTCTCGTGACCGATGTCTGCGAGGAAGGGACGATCGACCTGATGCGCTTCCTGCCGGATGCACCAAAGGGCTCGATGGATTTTCTGTTCGTATCGCTGATGGAATATCTGCGCGACAAGGGGTTCAAGCGGTTCAATCTGGGCATGGCGCCGCTCGCCGGACTTTCGGGACGGCGGTCGTCGCCGGTGTGGGACAAGGTGGGCCGTACGGTTTTCGAACACGGCGAACGCTTTTATAACTTCAAGGGCCTGAAGGCCTTCAAGTCGAAATTCCATCCGCACTGGCAGCCGCGCTACATGGCGGCGGGTGGTGGTATCAATCCCGTTCTGGCACTGATGGATGCAACATTCCTGATTGGCGGCGGCGTAAAGGGAATTGTGAAGAAATGATCTTGAAGACATTTTGCCAGGCCGCCTTTGCAGCCAGTCTGTTGCTTGCCGCAGTCCCGGCGCGGTCGCAAGATCCGGCCGCCTTCGATACCGGCATGATCCCCTCGCCGCATATCCTCATGCCGTCCGGCGACGTCGCTGCCGCCGTCGTCCTGATTTCCGACAAGGCCGGCTGGTCGGACAAGGAAGACACGCTTGCCAAGAGCCTCACGGATGGCGGGGCGCTGGTCATCGGTATCGATCTGCCAAGCTATCTGGCGTCGCTCTCAAAGGATGATGGCGACTGCATCTACATGGTCTCCGATATCGAGGCGCTGAGCCAGCAGGTTCAGCGGGCGGCCAAAAACAATGACTACCGGCTGCCGATCGTTGCCGGTGCGGGGGCGGGCGGTGCGTTGGCCCTTGCCATTGCCGCGCAGACCCCGGCGGCGACGATCGGGCAGACGCTGGCGATCGATCCGGAGGCCGGGATCGCGCTGAGCAAGCAACTCTGTACGCCTGCCGAGAAGAAAAAGCTGGGCGATCACATGCTCTATGGCCTGACCGACGGGCCGCTTCCCGATCCGGTCACCGTGCTGTTCACAAAGGACGCACCGGCCGATGGCCGCGCCCATGTGGCGGAACTGACCGCCAAGCATAGCGATATCGAGATCACCGAAACGGATGACGACATGTGGACGGCCTTTTCCGATGCGTTGTCGGCGCTGGTGACTGCATCTGCAGGTGAGGACAATCCGCTCGGCCTGCCCTTGACCGTGCTTGAGGCCAAGCCGACGCGCGATACGATGGCGATCGTTTATTCCGGCGACGGCGGCTGGCGCGATATCGACAAGGAAGTCGGCGATGTCCTGCAAAAGCAGGGCATGCCGGTGGTCGGCATCGATTCGCTGCGTTACTTCTGGTCGGAACGCCAACCGCAGGAAACCGCCGATGACCTGCACCGCATCATCGCGCTCTATAGCAAGCGCTGGAACGTCAAGCACATCCTGCTGATCGGCTATTCCTTCGGCGCCGATATTCTGCCGAGGACCTACAATCTCCTGCCGCAGGCCGATCGCGACCGCGTGGCGCAGGTGTCGCTACTCGCCGTATCGCATCAGGTGGACTACAAGATTTCGGTGCTTGGCTGGCTGGGTGCGTCTGCCGCCGATGGGGCAGGCGATCCGGCGGATGACATCACCAAGATGAAGCCGGCGCTCGTGCAGTGCATCTATGGCACGGACGAAGAAGACGATGTATGCCCGACCTTGAAGGATACCGGCGTCGAAGTCATCGGCATCGAGGGCGGCCATCATTTCGATGAGGACTATCCGGCGCTGGTGAAGCGCATCCTGGATGGCTTCGATCGCAGGATTGCTGCGGGCGCCAAACCTTGAGGTATAGTCAAAGACACAAAAAAGCGCTGGACCAACTTCGCAGTTGGCCCAGCGCTCTATTAAAAACTGTCGTCTGCTGTCGACGCTATTGCTTCTTGGCTTCCTCGGTGTCAGCGCGGCCGCTGGGGATCGAGCTGGAGGTGACCGAAACCGGGTCGCTGGCGGGGAAGGATGATTCCAGGCCTTCATCCAGTTGTTCTTCCAGCGTCCCCGTATCACTGGCAGCCCGCGCGCTGCGCAGGGAAATCACGGCGGGTGATTCCGTTGAAGAATCGTCGTTGGCGCCGGCATCTGCCTCGCCCTCCTCGGATTGCTCGAAGCTCGCCACCTGCAGCATCATCTGTTTGGCGCGTGCGATGGCATTGAGCCGGTTGAGGCCATCGGATTCCGTCTGCTGCATCTGAACTGAAATCACGTCGCCGCCTTCGCCGACGAATTCGACGGTCATGAGGCCGGATGACGGTTGCGGATGGACCTGTGTGCCGATGACTTCCATAACAATTGCCTCCGTGAATACGTTACCGCTGATAACAACGTCTGGGGAGGTTTTGTTCCGCGCGCAGACCTGCATTCTGCACCACGGCAAGGTGCCTGCCTTGCAGATCCGGCCCTGATTTTGGCCAGCAAGACGGCTCGCAAAGACAGTCGCCTGAATGCAAAAAGAGCGGCCGGAGCCGCTCTTTGATGGATGAGAATGGAGCGGCAGCGATCAGGCTGCGACGTCGTCCAACTCGCGATCCTTGAACATGCGGGCAAGGTTCAGGAAGCAGATCATGCCGGTTTCGTTGGCGATGATGCCTTCCGCATAGCTCTTGTCGAAGGATGTGGTGATTTCCGGAACCGGCTGCACCTGGTCACCGCGAACGGTCAGGATGTCGGAGACGCGGTCGACGACGAGGCCGATAACCATGTTGTGGACCTCGGCAACGACGATGGCGCTGCGCTCGTTGGCAACCGTGCTCTTCATGCCGAGCTTATGGGCAAGGTCGATGATCGGAATGACGGTGCCGCGCAGGTTCATGACGCCGAGAACGTCGGCCGGCGAATGCGGGATCGGGGTGGAGGGCGCCCAGCCGCGGATTTCGCGGATCGTCGTGGTCTTCACGCAGAATTCCTGATCGTGAAGACGGAAGGCGATGATCTCGAGTGTTTCGTGACCAAAGGTACCTGTAGAGATCGTAGTGTTCATCAAAATTCTTCCCAGCTATCCCGATTGGCGGCAACTGCCATGTTTGAACTAAAGGCCTTCGCTACCCGGTTGGCCATGGTTCGGGCCGGGGAAGCGACCGGTTTTGCGTCCTGCCGCGCTGTCGCCAAGCGACCCTGCGATGCCTCGCCGACCTTGAACTGGCTGAGCAGACTGAAAAGACTGTCCGCTTCCTTTGCCAAGGCATGGCTGGCAGCCGTGGATTGCTCGACCATTGCTGCATTCTGCTGTGTACCTTGGTCCATTGTATTCACAGCCAGGTTAATTTCTTTCAAACCGGTCGCCTGTTCTTTCGCACCTTCGACAATCGCGGTCACATTGGTATTGATCTGATGCACCTGCGCCAGGATTTCCTCCAGCGCCTTGCCGGCCTGGCCGACGAGGGAGACGCCGGTTTTCACCTGATCGCTGGAGGTGGTGATCAGGCTCTTGATCTCCTTGGCTGCTTTTGCCGAGCGCTGGGCAAGTTCGCGCACTTCCTGCGCCACCACCGCAAAGCCCTTGCCGGCATCGCCGGCGCGGGCCGCCTCGACGCCGGCATTCAGCGCAAGCAGGTTGGTCTGGAAGGCGATCTCGTCGATGACGCCGATAATGCTGGAAATCTCGCGCGAGGAGTTTTCGATCCTGCCCATCGCCTCGACGGCATTTTGCACCACAGCGCTGGAGCGCTCGGCGCCGAGCTTGGTCTGTGCCACCAGCGTGCCTGCCTCTTCGGCGCGGCGGCTGCTGTCTGCCACCGTCGTGGTGATCTGTTCGAGGGCTGCGGCAGTTTCCTCGATCGATGCTGCCTGCTGTTCGGTACGCTTTGAAAGATCCACGGCCGCATTGTGGATCTCGCTCGATCCGGCAGTGATCGCCTGCGCATTGGTGCCAACGGCGCGCATGGCCTGTTTCAGCTTGTCGATGGACTCGTTGAAGCTGATACGCAGGTTTTCGAGCGCCGGGATGAATTGCCGGTCGAGATGCTGATCGAGATTGCCCTCGGCCAGATCCTTCAGCGCGCCTGCCAGTTCTTGGCTGTTGTTGACGCGGCCGGTCACGTCGGTGGCGAACTTGACCACTTTCACGACCGATCCATTCAGGCCGAAGATTGGATTGTAGCTTGCCTGGATCCAGACCTGCCTGCCGCCCTGACCGATCCGCTTGAATTCGTCGGCAATGAACTCGCCGGTGCGCAGCTTGGCCCAGAAGTCCCTGTATGCGTCACTGCGGCTATAGGTGGGCTCGCAGAACATGCTGTGATGCTTGCCCTGGATGTCCGAGAGTTTGTAGCCGAGCGTGGCCAGAAAATTCTCGTTCGCGCTCAGGATATCGCCGTTCGGGGTGAATTCGATGACGGCCTGGGCGCGCGAGATCGCATCGATCTTGCCGGCATCCTCGGCGTTTTTCAGTTTTGCTTCGGTGACGTCGGTTGCAAACTTGATGATCTTGTAGGGTTTTCCTCCCCGGAAGACGGGATTGTAGGATGCCTCGATCCAGATTTCCCGGCCACCTTTTCCGATGCGCTTATATTGGCGGCGATCGAACTCGCCACGGGCAAGCCGCTGCCAGAACTGGCTGTACTCGGGGCTAACCGCATCGGCCGGATCGACAAAGATGCGGTGGTGCTGGCCGATAATCTCGGAGAGGCCGTATCCCAGGGTTTTGCAGAAGTTCTCGTTGGCTGTCAGAATCTTTCCCTGCAGATCGAACTCAATGATGGCCTGCGATCGCTGCATCGCAGACAGGATTGCCTTGGCATCGCGGCCGAAAGGCGATGGGAAACTGCTCATGGCTGTCGGTCCTTATGGCACGGCGAAGCAAGGCGCGCGGATGCGCGCCGCTCGATCGGGGCGAAGTTGCGTTGCTTGGAAATGCGCACGTCTGGAACGGTACCCTCATCGTGTGAGGTCCCGTCAGGTCATGCCGGGTTACCGGCGTTGCGCGAAAGCGTCATGCCCGGTCCTGACCGGTCGCGTAGCAATATCTAGGGGTTAAAACTTGAACAGATATTTAAGATTTGGCGTTTCCCGATCAGGATCGGCAAAAATATGACAATTAAAAATACCCGGCTCAACGCCGGGTATGGAGTGAAAATCGGGCACATTCAAAGGGTGCAGAAAGCCGCATTTTGAGGCTTTGCGCCGCCAATCACTGTGCGGTGAGAACACCGGCGAATTGTTCGACAGCCCAATCCACCTGATCGGCCGTGATGACCAGCGGCGGAGCGATGCGGATCGTGTCGCCATGGGTGTCCTTGGCAAGGATGCCGCGTTCTTTCAGCGCTTCGCAATATTTGCGGGCGCCGCCGGCTTCGGGAACCAGTTCGACGGCGAGCATCAGGCCACGGCCGCGCACCTCCTTGATGATGTTGGAGCGGATATCCTTGAGGCCCGCCTGGAAACGATCCCCCATGCGGGCGGAGTTGCCGATCATGTCTTCGTCTGTCAGTGCTTTCAGCGAGGCGCGGGCAATGGCGCAAGCCAGCGGATTGCCGCCGAAGGTCGAGCCATGCTGGCCGGGCTTCAGGACACCCAGAACCTCGGAATTGGAGAGCACAGCCGAGACCGGATAGAAGCCGCCCGAGAGCGCCTTGCCGATCAGGGTTACGTCGGCTTCGATGCCCTCGTGTTCTTCGGCAAGCAGCTTACCGGTGCGGCCAAGGCCGGTCTGGATCTCGTCGAGGATCAGCGTAATGCCATGCTTGGAGCAGAGTGCGCGCACTTCCGGGAAATAGCCCTGCGGCGGGATCATCACGCCGGCTTCGCCCTGGATCGGCTCGATCAGGAAGGCCACGGTGTTTTCATTGATAGCAGAGCGGAAGGCTTCGATATCGCCGAACGGAACGGTCTTGAAGCCGGGCGCGAACGGGCCGAAGCCGGAGCGGGCGTCCGGATCGGTCGAGAAGCCGACAATGCCCATGGTGCGGCCATGGAAATTGTTGGAGCAGACAATGATCTCGGCCTTGTTCTCTGCAACGCCCTTGACCTCGTAACCCCATTTACGCACCGCCTTGACGGCGGTTTCGACGGCTTCGGCACCGGAATTCATCGGCAGGATCTTGTGGCTACCGGTCAGGGCTGCCAGTTCCTCGTAGAAATGCGCGAGCTGGTCGTTGCGGAAGGCGCGTGACGTCAGCGTCAGCTTGCCTGCCTGCTCGACCATCGCGGCAAGGATCTTCGGGTGGCAATGGCCCTGGTTGACGGCGGAATAGGCCGACAGGCAGTCGAGGTAACGATTGCCGTCGAGGTCCCAGACATAAACGCCTTCGCCGCGCGACAGGACGACGTCGATCGGTTTGTAGTTATGTGCGCCCAGCCGGTATTCGGTTTCGATCAGTGCGTTGGTCGTGTTCATGGTTCCTCCGGTCGTTTGTTTGGGTCAGGCGCTACGGGTCGGGCGATCAAGGATGCGGCGGCCGAACAGGCTGGCTGTCAGTTCGACGAGGATGCGGGCGCTCTTGCCGCGATCGTCGAGGAAGGGGTTGAGCTCGACCAGATCCAGCGAGGAGACGAGGCCGCTGTCGCAGAGCATTTCCATGATCAGATGCGCTTCGCGAAAAGTCGCGCCGCCGGGAACCGTTGTGCCGACCCCGGGTGCCAGTTCGGGATCGAGAAAATCGACGTCGAGGCTGACATGCAGCAGGCCATTGGCGGCTTTGATCGTGGCGATGATCTCATGCATGATATGGGCCATGCCGGTCTCGTCGATGGCGCGCATGTCATAGACATTGACGCCATGCGCGGCGATTTCCTCGCGTTCGCGGTCATCGACCGAGCGGATACCGACCTGGAACACGTTCTTCGGATCGACCATCGGCCGGTCCTTGTCGAGGATCGGCGTGAATTCGGCCTGGCCGCAGAAGAAAGCCACCGGCATGCCGTGCATGTTGCCGGACGGCGATGTTGCGGGCGAGTTGAAATCGGCATGGGCATCGAGCCAGAGGACGAAGAGCGGACGGCCCTGCTCCTTGGCATAGCGCGCCATGCCGGAGACCGAGCCCATCGACAGGGCATGATCGCCGCCGAGGATTACCGGGAATTTGCCGGCGCGGGCAGCCTGATGCACCGATTCATCGAGCGCGCGGGTGATGGCCGCGACGATCTGCAGATTGTTGGCTTTCGGATGATTGGGTAGATCGCGGGCAGGAAGCGGCCTCAGGTCGCCTTCGTCGGTCACGTTGTGGCCAAGGCCGGCCAGGATGGTGTCGAGACCGGCAATGCGCAGGGCCGCCGGACCCATGGCCGCGCCGCGGCGGCCGGAGCCTTCTTCCAGTGGTGCGCCGATGAGCACAATGTTCTTGTTGGATTCAGCCATGATCTTCCCCGCAAGTTCGCGTGATGCCGGTTTGCCCGGTTTGTGCGCGGATTATACGGGTTTGTTCGTTGGCAAATAGATGGAAAACTGGCAAATAGGCAGCTATAATTGACAGTATGAGAAGCGCGAGTGGACAGAATGATAAGTCTCGATGATCTCGATCATTCCCTGATCAGTGCGCTGCGTCACAATGCCCGCACGCCTGTTTCCGCCCTTGCCGCGACCACCGGCGCATCACGCGCGACGGTCGCTGCCCGCATCGACCGTCTGGTGGCGTCCGGCACCATTGCCGCATTCACCATCCGGACCGGGGCGGAGCTTTCCGGCAGCGGCGTGCGCGCTATCGTCATGATCGAAATCCACGGCAAGATGGCCGACCGTGTCGCCATGCAGCTGCGCGGCCTGCCGCAGGTGCGGGCGCTTCACTCGACCAATGGCCGGTGGGATTTCATTGCGGAGCTGGAGGACAAGGATCTTGCGACATTCGACGAGACATTGCGCCTCATCCGGCTGATCGACGGGATCAACCTCACGGAAACGAACATTCTCCTGAAGACCAGCAAGATTTCAGCAGCGGTTTAATCAGTATGGTATCGAGCGGCTTTGCCGCTCAATATTCCTTCTCATAGAAGATACCGCCGCCAGCGCCGCTGGCGCCAGCTTCGCCGCGCAGCTTGACGCCCCGGCCGACATCGAGATTGATGATCGCCTTGCCGCCACCGGCCTCTGCTCCCGATTGCAGTTCGAGATAGGTCCGGTCGTTGAGATACTTTCCGGCCGTCACTGTGGCGCCGCCGGTCGCGTCCGTCGAAACGTCGAGATCATCCACACCCAGCTTGTTGCGCAGCCCGCTCAAGAGCGAGTTGGAGCCACCGCCGGCCAGTTCGCTCACCGCGCTGGCGAGCTGCGCGATCTGCAGGGCCGACAGATTGGACAGCGACCGGTTGAAGATCAGCTGCGCCAGGATTTCGTCCTGCGGCAAGGCAGGCGACGAGGAGAACGTGATGGCCGGATTGTTGGCCGGGCCGGCGACGTTGACGGTGACTGTCGTCGATCCGGCGGTGGAAGTAGCGTCGAGGTCGAGAGTGGGCACCAGATTGCCGCCGAAGCTGATCGTGCCATCGGCAAAGGTGAGACGCTTGCCGAGAATTTCCAGCCGGCCACGCCGCATTTCGAAAGCGCCGGAGACGGCGGGTTCGGCTGCGGTGCCGCGAATGGTCAGGTCGCCGCCGAGTTCGGCATCGATACCGCGTCCGCGCACAAACAGTTTGCTCGGTGCGCTGACGGCCAGATCGAAAGCAATGCCGCCGCTTTTGGTGCTGCCGCCGCTGCCCGTATCCTTGCGGACGTCCGCTTCCATCTGCCTTACCTTGGCAGGCGCGTTCTTGTGCTTGATGTCGATCTCCGACAGCGACGCGGGAAGCTTTTCCGGAATGGTGATCGCGGCCTTGCTGATCGTCACCTTGCCGCCCAGCACCGGCGTTGCGGTCAAGGAACCCGTCAACGTCAACGCACCATCGACGCTGGCTGTGAACAGGCTGCCATCGACATAGGTTGCCTTGGCCAAGCGTATGGCAAGATTGGCCGGGAAGCCGGATCCTGGGGCGATGCCGACCGTTCCGGTGACATCGAGCGTGCCGCCGCTGGCGAGCTTGCCGGAAAGCTTCTGGATATTTGCCTGCCTGCCATCGAGCGCAACATTGGCGGTCAGATCGGTGATCGCCACATTATGCCGGACATCAACGAAGCGTGCGCCTGATGTGGAGATCGTGCCGGTAACCTGCGGTGCGGTGGCGGCACCCGTGATGGACAGATCGACATTGGCCGCGCCGGTCAGGGTGAAGCCCTGTGCGGCCAGGAGGTCTGCGGCAAGGCCGAAGGGCAGATTGCCGGATGCCTTGATGTCGAGCGGCATATTGCCGGTGATGCCGACCTTGCCGCCGGCTTTGAAGGCGAGGCCGCCTGCACCATTCAGCGTGGTGTCAAGCGTCACAACATTGTTGGCAAACTGGCCTTTCGCTGCGATATCGAGCGCGCCGACGCCAGCGGATTTCGCCTGCGCGATTGCGGCATTTGCCCAGCGCAGATCATAGGCGACGACAGGTGCTGCCGATGTTCCGGTGACATCGACCTTGCCGCTGATGGCACCATCGGCCCCGAGCGACGGCACGAATGTGTTGGCGAGGCTTGCGGGCAAAGCATTGAGGTTGACGTCGAGATCGAGCTTTTCTCCGGCCGAGCCGGTCACGGCGACCGTACCTCCGGAAGCGCCGATCGTCAGCTTCTGCAGGCTGACCCTGCCGTTCTCGATGGTGATCGTCGTTGGCGCCGACAGTTTGACCGGGATTTTTCGCGGCGCGGCGGAGAAGGACGCCAGATTGACGGTCGTTTTGCCGTTTGCCGTCTGGATATCGGCCCGCAGGTTGAGCGGCGCACCGTCATACTGGCCGTCGAGCGTCACGTCGGTCTTGCCAGCCTGCTGGGTGAAGTCGAGCTTCAGGCCGTTGACGCGGTTTTGACCCTGCGCAAAGGCCTCGACCGAGAGATTGCCCTTGATCGCCAGAGCCTTGAGGTCGGCGATCGTGATGTCTGCGACGGGCTTTGTGATAACGAGATCGCCGCGCCTGATGCCCGAACCGCTGGCTTTCAGTGCAATCGAGGTCTTGCCGCTCTCGCTGTTGATCGAAGCCGATCCGGCCAGATCGCCGGAAGCTTTCTCGCCCGCCATGGCGGCCAGCAGGCCGACATCGGGGAATGTGAAGTCGATATTGCCCTGCGGCAGGAAATCGGTGGTGAACTGGATCTTGCCGTTCAGCCTGTTGTCGCCGATCTGCACCTGCAGAACCGGAAGGCTGGTGCGGCCATTCTCGGAGACGAGGTCGGCATTGACGTTGATCGCCTGGCCGCCCAGCGCGCCGGTGGCCTTGATCTTTGCCTGCGGATTGTCCGGGTTGGCGGTCGCATCGGCGGTGAGCTGAAGGTCGCTCAGGGTCCGCCCGGCCAGCGTCGCGCCGCTGGATGTGACTTCGGCCTTGATGGCGAGATTGTCGAGCGGGCCGGTGGCATCGACCTTGAAATCGGCGATGCCACTTGCATCCGCCAGTACCTTGCCGAGATCCGGCAGGGTGCCGGTCAAAGCGGCCGTGAGAGCGCCATCCTTGAGGCCAACGGAGCCGGCGGCCTGGATCGTACCGGAACCGACGGCCAGCCTGCTGACATCCACTGCACCATCCGCACCGGTGGTCACCATGCCGGACAATGTGATTGGGGTGTCGAACTTGGTGGAAACGGATGTGGGAAGGCCGGCCGGGAGAATGGAGAGGTTGAACCCGGCATTCAGCGACTTTGCAGCAATCTCGTACGCGCCGTTGACCGTGCCGCCAAGATGGTTGCTGTCGATGGTAACGGGATCAAAGCCGATCCGGTTCGGAGACACATCGAGAACGGTTTCGACCTTCAACGGTCCTTTCACCAGACGGTCGAGATCGGCGCTCGTCAGTTGCGTATTGCCGGTCTCGATGCGGGTGTTGATCAGGCCGGTCTGGGTCGACAAGTTGAAGGCGTCGCTGCGAGCCGTCAGCCTGATCGCTTCGATGCGGCCTTGCGGAAGGGCGAGCTGGCCGATATCGGCGCGGACGTCGAGTATGGCGGACTGCATGCTGCCGGTGATCGATGCGGTGCCGGTATCGAGCACGACATGCGCCTCGCCGTTTTCCAGCGGCAGGCGTGCGTCGATGCCGGCGAGTGCCGCGGTAATATCGAGCTTTTCACCGGCGCTGCCGTTCAGGGTCACCGTGCCGCCGGACGCGGCGATCGCCAGCTCCTGCAGATTGACCGCGCCGTTTTCGATCGTGATCGTCGTTGGTGCTGCCAGTTGCAGCGGAATCTTCTTCGGTGCTGCGGCAAACGACTGGAGATTGATCGTCGTCTTGCCGCCAGCGCTCTCAAGGTCGCCGCGCGCTGTCAGGGGGGCCGCGTCATAGGTGCCGTCGAGGGCGAAGTTCGTCTTTGGCCCCTGTTGCTCGAAGCCGAGCTTCAGCCCGGCAAGGCGCGTGTCGCCCTGGCTGATCTCTTCGACGGTGACTGCGCCCTTGATCGCCAGCGCCTTCAGATCGGCGATGGTAATGTCGGCTGCGGGTTTGCTGATGACGAGATCGCCGCGCGTGATGCCCGACCCGTTGGCCTTGACGGCAACCGAGGTGACGCCGTTGTCAGACGTGATGCTGGCCGTGCCCGCAAGGTCTCCGGACGCGGTCTGGCCCGCCATGGCGGCAAGCAATCCGAGGTCGGGGAAGTTGAAGGTGAGCGCGCCGTTCGGCTGGAAATCCGCCGTCAGGTCGAGCGCCCCCGTCAGCGTGTTCTGGCCGATTGTCGCTTCGATCGAGGGAAGGCTGGTCGCACCTTTGGCAGACGCGATTTCGGCCTTGGCGTTGATGGCCTGTCCATCCAGAGCGCCGGTGGCGGTCACTGTCGCATTCGGGCCGTTCTGGCCGACTGTTGCGTCGGCGTTGATTGCCAGATCGTTGAGCGTGCGTCCGGCAAGCGTTGCGCCATTCGCCGTCACCTCGGCCTTGATCGCCAAAGCATCGAGCGGGCCGCTGACATCCGCCTTGAAATTGGCCGCACCCTTGGCGTCTGCAAGGAACCTGCCGATTTCCGGGACGACGCCGCTGATGGCCGCTGTCAGGTTTCCGGTTTCAAGTGCCGCCGATCCCATTGCCTCGATGGTTCCGGACTTCAGCGCGAGATCGCTCACCGTGACATTGCCATTCGCCCCGGTGCCGAGATTGCCGGTCAGCGCAATGGTCGTATCAAATTTTGCCGCAAGCGCCGGGGGGAGAACGGCTGGCAGCGCGAAGAGCTTGAAGCCGGTGGCAAATGTGTTTTCCGCGATGGTGTAGGAGCCGGTGAGCGTTCCGCCAATGCTGGCGCTCTCCAGCGTCAACGGATCGAAGGAGACCGTTTCGGGGGTGACCGACAATGTACCGTCGATTTTCACGGGGCCTTTGACCAGGCGGTCGATATCGGCGCTGACGAAGCGCGTGGCGCCCGTCTCGATCGCTGTCTTCAAGGGGCCGGTCTTGGTCGAGAGATTGAAGCCGTCGCTGAAGGCATGCAGCTTGATCGCCTCGATCTCGCCCTGCGGCAGCGTTGCCTTGCCGATATCGGCGCCGATGTCGAGGACGGCGGCCTGGGCTTCGCCGATCAGCGAAACGCTGGCATTGTTGATCGAGAGCTGCGCCTCGCCCTTTGCCAGCGGCAGGCGGAAGTCGATCGGGCCATTGGTACCCGTCAGGCTTGCCTGCAGGTCGTTTTGACCGGCTGTGCTATAGGTGCCGGATGCGGCAAATGTCAGCGCGGCGGTGGAGAATTTGCCTCTGTTGATGCGCATGGTCGTGCCATCGAGCGCTGCCGACAAATCGATGTCGGTCGTGCCTTGAAACAGCGGCCGGAAGGCGGGTGGCAAGAGATCGCTGAATGTGCCGCCGCCCTTCAGAGACAGGGTGCGAAATCCATCCGGAGCCAGCGTGTGCTCGCCGTCCACCTTCAGCACTTCATTGCCGTCCAGTGCTGCGGTGGCCGTGCCCGTCCATTTCGTCAGCGGACCATCGCCGGTGACCGAAATGCTGACCGCCGGTTCGCCCGGCAGGCGCATGGCCTTTGCCAGCAATCCGCCCTTCGGTTCGTTGATCGTGGTTTCGAGCTTCAGCTCGTTGGCGGCCGGATTGAAGACGATATCGGCAATCGCCTTGGCCTCCGGCCGGTCGCGCTGCGCAACCGCAAGAGCTGCGGCAATGCTGGCATTGGTCGCATTCAGCTTACCCTGCGCATTCAGGAACTGATCGACGCCGGCAATATCCTTGCCGATGATGATTTCTTCCAGATCAAAGGCATCGATCTTGACCTCGAGCGGCAAGGCGAAAGACTGGCGGACTTCCCTGGTTTCCTGCGAGGGGATCGGCAGCCGTTCAAGGCGCACGGACCCTGCCGATACGTTTGCCGCATCAAAGCGCTTGGAGAACAGAGCTGTCGGCGACCAGTCGATCTTGACTTCACGGATTTCCGCATAGACGCCTTTGCTGTCGAACAGGGTTACGCTGGAGGCGGTGAAATCACCGGTCAGGAGTGCGCTCGGGTCGTTGATGCGAACGATCTGGTCCGGGGTCGAGGCATATTTCTCGATCATCGCGGCGACAAAACGCGCGCCGGGCGCGGTAAAGCCTGCGAATAGGACCAGAAGCACGAGGGCGATCAGGGCAAAGCTTGCGCCATAAGCCAGCCAGCGCGACGCGATTTTCAGAAAACGGAGCAAACGATTCATTGTTCATCCATAGCGCAAGTCGCGTTGCGGTGAAATTGCGGTTCCCCAAAACCGGCGCTTTGCATCCGGAATCAGGCCGTGGTGACTGCCTCAGGCAATCAGAAGGATTGGCCGATACCGGCGTAGATTCCATATTTCGTGCCGCCCGGATAGGGATTCAGCGGCACGGCGACATCCAGCCGAATCGGCCCGAACGGCGTATTGTAGCGCAAGCCGATGCCGGCGCCGGCGCGGATATCGGAAAAATCCGGTGCCGTCTTGGCCGAGACCGTTCCCGCATCGATGAAGGGAACGATGCCGATCGTGTCGGTAATGCCGATGCGCGCTTCCACCGTTCCATTGACATAGGAGCGTCCGCCGAGGATTTCATCGTCGCCGTTGCGCGGGCTGATCTCCTGATAGGAATAGCCGCGCACGGTGCCGCCGCCGCCGAGATAGAAACGCCGGTTTGCGGGGATGGAAGCCAGGCCATCGCCACCCGCAATCACACCGGCGCCGAGCCTTCCGGCGAGAACGAAACGGTTTTCCGCACCCAACCCGACATAGGCCGCCGCCGACCCTTCAAACGAACTGAAGAAGCTCTGGCCGTTGATCTCGTAGCTCGGCTTGGCATTGATCGAGGCGCGGTAGCCGGTTGTGGGATTGAGCTTATTGTCGCGGGTATCGCGGATATATTCGATCGGGATCGATGCGGTCAGATATTCGTTCTTTCCGAACGCATCCTCGACATCGGCCCAGGAAAGCTCGCCACCGGCCGAGACCGTGTCAGTATCGGACAGCTCGAACGTCGCCCCCGCCGCGCCCGTGAAAATCGTCGCCTTGTAGGCGTCGGGATCGAGCAGCTGCGCCTTCAGGCTGGCATTGAAAGTGGAGGCCGGCCCGAATGCGCCGGGCTTGGCGAACAGAAGACCGGCGGAATAATCGAGGCTGCCGACATCGGTTGTCTCGCCGATGCGGCTGACCGAACCCTCCAGGCGCAGGGATTCGGCCCGGCCAAACAGGTTGCGATGCCCCCAATATCCCTGCAGGCCGAAGCCGTCCGTGGTGGAATATTGCGCGCCGGCGCCGAAATAGCGCTGCTTGCCTTCGGAAACCTCGATGGTCATCGGAATGGTGCCGTCAGGAGCAAGCTCGTTTGCCTGCTTGATGGTGATGCTGGAAAATACACCGAGCTGGCGCAACCGGTCGGACGCCTTGCGCAGGGCTTCCGGAGAATAGGGCTTGCCGCCGTTCAGACGGGAATAATCGGCAACGAAAGTGGGGTCCACGGTCTTGGTGCCGTTGACGGTGACGGTGCCCACCGGAGCGACGGGGCCGCCTTCGGCTGCGATCGTGACATCGACGGTGTTGGTGGCGTGATCAGCGACGACGCTGCGCTCGACCAGCTTGGCAAGCGGGCGTCCTTCTTCCTTCAAATCCTCGACGATCTTCTCGCCGGCCTTGATGATCAGCGTCGAATCTGCCCTGGCGCCGGACTTCAGATATTCGTCGGGACGGCGGCCGACGGCGTCACCTTTCAGAACGACGTCGCCAAGGGTGAAAACAGGGCCGGGGGTCACGGTGATCTCGACGGGCACCGGTGCGCCGTCCGGAAAGACGGGATCGGGCGGCAGCGTGTCGATATCCTGACCGTTGACCTTGACGGCGACGGTGCCGCCGTAACGGGCCTGTTCGTAAAGCGCTGCCAGCAGGCGGTCGCGGTCGTCGCGCGCTTTGATGGCCAGGCCAAGATCGCCGGAAACCGGCTTGTCCTTGTCCTGAAACAGCCGCGAGCTGTTTTCCAGCGCCTCTTTCAGGTCTGGATCGGCGGAGGATTCGTTCAGTGTTAGGGTGAAATTGACGGGATCGACGATGTCGTTGGGTTCTTCGTCTTTTTCGAAAAACCGCATGCCGAAGATCTTGAAGGCATAGGCGTCGGTCACCGACAGGGGTCCGCAGGCAGCCAGAACCGCGACCGCAAAAGCAGCACCAACCTTCCGATACGCAACACTCATTGTCGGCAAACGCATAATTTCCGCATTCCGCTGTTCAGGCCACTTCGAACACCTGCCTGCCATCACGGCAGGGGCACAATCGCATGACAAGGTTTGCCGTTAGTTAACGATGACCCTACACAGCATTGACCGGAGGATGAAGGCTTTTTGCCCTCTTTTTATAGAAAACCCCTTGAAGTGTGGCATGAGGGGAACAAAAAACCCCGGATTTCTCCGGGGTTAAGCGTGGAAAAGCGGCGAACTGCCTGCCTTTTCCCGGTCGCGCCTGCAATCAACGCGGGCAGTCGTCGATGTAGCGGCGGCCGTAGCGGTCGCGGTAGTAGCATTGGCCGGGCTGCTCAGAAACGTTGCCGATCACGGCGCCCGAAACGCCACCGATCGCAGCGCCAACGGCTGCACCGCGCACGTCGCCGGTGATGGCGCCGCCGATGATTGCGCCGGAAACCGCCCCGATACCGGCACCCTTTTCAGTCTGCGTGCAGCTCGCGACGGATAAAGCGAGCAGGACAAGCACGATGGCCTTCTTCATTTGTTTCTCCAAATTCTGGACGCGAGAGGCAAGTTCCCCGCCGTCCGTTTCTCCCCAGGAATGGAAGCTGGACTTTAAGGTCCCCCCTCCGGTCGAACTTGCACCTTCGAAAGATAAATGCCTGTCTGTGAAAGTCTACAGACATCCCGCACAATCCCCGTGGTGCCAAGTAATGCTATTCAACCTGAACGGAAGCTGAAGGCTGTTCCCTGCGTGACAGGCCGGTGCGTTTTCCCGCCCGCCAGGCCCTGCTGCGCATGACGATTACCGCTGATCCGATTGAAACAGAATATAAGGACGGGATACTCCATCCCTGTCGCGCGGTCTTGACACAGATCAAGGTTAAGTGGAATGAAATCCATGACGGATAGTTTGGAACTGTTCAAAATTAGGGGCCTTTTGCCGCAGATGGCCGCGATAACCTTTGAAGAGGTTGACGCCGCCGTGCTTTGGATCAAAAAGACGGCAAGGTTCTGGAGACAATGATGGATTTCGAGAGTTTCTTTAAAGGTGAGCTGGACGGCCTGCATCAGGAAGGCCGCTACCGCGTTTTTGCCGATCTGGAGCGCCAGAGTGGACAGTTTCCCAAGGCGACCCGTTACAATTCGGCCGGCGAGAAACAGGACGTGACCGTCTGGTGTTCCAACGACTATCTGGGCATGGGCCAGCATCCCAAGGTCACCGAGGCGATGAAACTCGCCATCGACCAGTGTGGCGCGGGTGCTGGGGGCACCCGGAATATTTCGGGCACCAACCATTACCACGTGCTTCTCGAGCGCGAACTTGCCGATCTGCATGGCAAGGAATCAGCGCTGTTGTTCACCTCCGGCTATGTGTCTAACTGGGCAGCGCTCGGAACGCTCTGTTCGAAGATTCCCGGTGTGATCGTCTTTTCGGACGCCGGGAATCATGCATCGATGATCGAAGGCATCCGTTCCTCCAAATGCGAGCGGGTCATCTTCAAGCACAATTCGCTCACAGACCTCGAAGCCAAGCTGCAGGCCGCCGATCCGCGTGCGCCCAAAATCATCGCTTTCGAATCGGTCTACTCGATGGACGGCGATATCTCGCCGATCAAGGACATCTGCGATCTCGCCGACAAGTATGGCGCGATGACCTATCTCGATGAAGTGCACGCCGTTGGCATGTACGGTCCGCGCGGCGGCGGCATTGCCGAGCGCGAAGGCCTGATGCACCGTTTGACGGTGATCGAAGGCACGCTCGGCAAGGCTTTCGGCGTCATGGGCGGCTATATCGCTGCGTCCACCGCATTGTGCGATTTCATCCGCTCGTTTGCTTCCGGCTTCATTTTCACGACGGCGCTGCCGCCGGCGCTTGCTGCCGGTGCGGTTGCGTCGATCCGTCATCTGAAGGAAAGCCAGGTCGAACGTTTCGCCCACCAGGAGCGTGTCCGCCGGCTGCGCAACCTGCTCGACAAGAACGGTATTCCGCACCTCAACAATCCCAGCCATATCGTACCGGTGATTGTCGGCGACGCGTCCAAGTGCAAGTGGATCTCCGATCTTCTGCTCGACAATTGCGGCGTCTATGTCCAGCCGATCAACTATCCGACGGTGCCGAAGAAGACCGAGCGTCTGCGCATCACCCCGACGCCGCTGCATTCGGATGCCGATATCGACCATCTGGTCGGCGCGCTGCACCAGCTCTGGTCGCGCTGTGCGCTGGCAAGGGCGGTTGCGTAAAACAACTGCCAAAGGCTTGAAGTTGGAATGCGGATTGTCGAAAGATGATCCGCATTTTTGATTCTTGGCAGGCTTTCAAGGGGACTTCGCATGGGCATCGAGCGCAGGCTCAATCAGGTCATCGACCAGTTTCTCGAATCGGGGAAAATCACCGGGACCGTGGTGCTTGCCTATCAGCATGGCCAACCGCTTTTCCGCCGCGCCGCAGGTTATGCCGACCGGGAAGCGGGCAGGCCGGTTGAATTCGACACGATCTTTCGCTTTGCTTCGCTGACCAAGCCCATCGTTGCGGCAACCGCGCTTGCGATGATCGATCGTGGGCTGATGTCTTTATCCGATAGCGTTGCCGCGCATCTGCCCTGGTTCCAGCCGAAGACGCCGGATGGCGTCGTGGCCGATATGTCCGTTCACCATCTGCTGACCCACACGTCGGGTCTGGTCTATGATGTGACGCTTGAGCATCTTCCTGATGGACAAGCCATCACTTGCGGATTGCTGGACACCGATCTCGATTTCGAGGCCAATTTCAGCCGTCATAACGCCGTGCCCCTGGCATTTGCTCCGGGCGCCGCCTGGTCCTATTCCTTTGCCACCGATATTTTGGGCGCGGTGATTGCCAGGGTTCATGGCGGGTCGCTGGAAGATGCCGTGGTGACCTATATTGCCGGTCCGCTGGGGATGGCCGACAGCCGTTTTCACGTTACCGACCCCGCGCGCCTTGCCGCGCCCTATGCCGACGCGTACCCAGCCGCGGTCCGGATGACCGATCCCTATTACGCGCCGGGAGAGGCAGGCTGGACGCTCGGGTTCTCGCCGTCGCGTATTTTCAATCCCAAGGCATTTCAGTCCGGCGGAGCCGGCATGGTGGGAACGGCGGGCGATTTCCTGGTTTTCCTGGAGACATTGCGGACCGGGGGCGGTGCTGTCCTGTCGCCGCAAACGGTGCATCTTGGCCTTTCCAACCGGATTGGCGGATTGGTCTCGGATCCCGGCTGCTCGTTCGGCTATTTCGGCGCCGTGGTCGATAATCCTGCCGAGGCGGCCACGCCGCAATCGGCCGGGACCGTTCGCTGGGGTGGCGTCTACGGGCACAACTGGTTCATCGACCGGGCCAATGGACTGACGGTGTTCAACATGAGCAACAATGCGCTGGAAGGCTGCATGGGCGAATTCCCCGGCCGGATCGTCGAGGCTGTCTACGCCGCGTGACGTCTTACGCTGCGGCCACGTCGCTTTCGACGATGGTTTTGGCGATCCGGCGGGCTTCGGCATCAACCGCAAAGACATCGTCCATTCCGGTTGCTGCCGGCGCTGCGACCAGCGCTTCCATCACGGTTTCGGTGATTTCCGCCATCTGCAGGAAGCCGACGCTGCCGTCGATGAAGGCTTCCAAGGCCACTTCCTTGGCGCCATTCAGCACCGCGCTCTGCATGCCGCCGCGCTGCATCGCCAGCCGGGCAAGACGCAAGGCCGGGAAACGCTCTTCGTCGGGCGCTTCGAAATCCAGCCGCGACAGTTTGGCAAAATCCAGCCGCTCGACATCGAGAGACGGCCGCGACGGGTGCGACAGGGCATAGCCGATGGCGGTGCGCATATCCGGGCATCCGAGCTGTGCCAGCACGGAACCGTCGCTATAGCCGACCATGGAATGGATGACCGATTGCGGATGGACGATCACTTCGATCTGGTCCGGCCGCATGCCGAAAAGATGCTTGGCCTCGATCATCTCGAGCGCCTTGTTGAACATCGAGGCGCTGTCGATCGAGATTTTCAGGCCCATCGACCAGTTGGGATGGGCGCGCGCCGTGGCTGCGGTAACATCGCGCATCTCGGTCAGCGTGGAGCGACGGAAGGGGCCGCCGGATGCGGTAAGGATAATGCGCTCGACCGCATGGCGCTGATGTTCTTCCAGCACCTGATAGATGGCATTGTGTTCGCTATCGACAGGCAAAAGCTTGCCGCCTCCGGCCTGGACGGCGGCCACGAAGAGATCGCCGGCGGAGACCAGGCATTCCTTGTTGGCAAGCGCGATGTCGGCGCCGCGCCGGGCTGCAGCCAGCGTCGGGGCGAGGCCCGC
Source organism: Pararhizobium qamdonense (assembly GCF_029277445.1). Classification (NCBI taxonomy): domain Bacteria; kingdom Pseudomonadati; phylum Pseudomonadota; class Alphaproteobacteria; order Hyphomicrobiales; family Rhizobiaceae; genus Pararhizobium; species Pararhizobium qamdonense. The sequence continues at coordinate 740,522 of NZ_CP119566.1, forward strand.
CGTGCCGACGATGGCGGCCATCACCCAGCCGGCATCGCGTTCGGCCGCTTCGATCAGGCCGCTGCGCCCCGCCGCGATCTCTATGCCGGTGCCTGCAAGTGCGGCTTTCAGATCATGATACTGGGTCTCGTCGGCGGTCACCGCGAGTTCGGCGCCGCTTACCTTCGCCTGTTCCGCCAGGAGCGCGATATTGCCATTGCCGGTCACGGCGGCAATATTGAATGCATCGCGTCCGCCAAGCTGGCGGATGACGTCGAGCGTGTTGGTGCCGATCGAGCCCGTCGAGCCCAGAATGGTCAAGCGGCGTTTGCCTTGCGCGCCGGAGGTCATGGCCAAATCCCGTTATTTTTGTTTTCCTGTTAGCCTCTACAGGTGAAAGCCGATGCCAACAAGGGTAGCCTCGCTCCGGGTGGGGGCGATAGGGTCGCAGGTGCTGCGAATCACGGGCGCAGGGTGGGGCGGATCCTGCTCTTTGCCGGAAAGGATGTCCTTATGCTGAAACTTGCGCTGTTTCTTTCCTGTTCCTGCGTCTTGATCGATGCGACATCGGTTTCCACCGTTGCTGCCGAATCGGTGCCGTCCGAACTGGTCGGCACTTGGCTCGCCGAAGATATCGGCGGCGGCGGCGTCATCGATTTTCTGCAGACGACGCTGGAAATCAATGATGACGGAACCTATTCCGGCTTTGCCGGCTGCAACAGTTACACCGGTACATTCGACCTGAAGGGCGGCGAGATCATTTTTGCGCCGGCGGGTGCGACACGCAAAATGTGCGTGCTGGCGGTGATGGACCAGGAGACGAAGTTTTTTGCGGCCCTGACGGCCGGCCTCTCGTTCAAGATTAAAGACACGAAGCTGGTTCTGAAAACGGCCGATGCGAAGACGGCACTGCGGCTTGCGCCGCATACCGTGTCCTCAGATGTGCTGATCAATATTCCCGGCGCCCGCACTGTCGAGCGGCAAGCCGTGAGTTACGATTGTGCGGGCCAGGCCGTTGCCGCCGACTATATCAATGCCGGTCCGGTTTCGCTGGTGACGCTGACCATCGGCAGCGAGTTCGTCGTCGCCTCCAACGTGCTTTCGGGATCGGGTGCGAAATATGCCGGCGGACAATATGTCTGGTGGACGAAAGGCGAGAATGTGACGCTGATCGACACGATCAAGGGCGACAACGACCCAGGCATCGCCTGCTCGAAAGTGGAATAAACCCGTCAGGACGAGGCCTTGCGGCGGGTGATGAAGCTCAGGGCAAGGACGGCAAAGATCAAGAGGCCGGTGCCGACCTGTTGCCAATAGAAGTTAAGCCCGGTGAGCAGGAGGCCGTTGGCAACGATGCCGAGCAGCAGCACGCCGAGCACGGTGCCTGGAATATTGGGACGGCCGAGGCGCGAGAGGGTCGTGCCGATGAAGGTCGCGCCGATCGCGTTGAGCAGGAAGGCGCTGCCGGACGAGGGAATGTAGACGGTGACCGTTGCAGACAGGATCAGGCCGGCCACCGCCGCAATCAGCCCGGCAAGGATGAAGGCGACGGCGACATGGGCGCGCGCCGCAATGCCGGAATAGCGCACGACACTTGCCTGAATACCAATTGCAAGCGCGACGCGGCCGAAGCGGGCGCGGGTGAGGACCACGGTGGCACCGATGATGATGATGGCGGCGATGATGAGCGGAACCGGAATGCCGGCGATGGCGCCGCGCCCGAGAAAGCGAAAGGCTTCGGGAACGCCGGATGGCGGCAGGTAGACCGGGTTGCCGCCATTGGTCAAAAGCTGCTGGATGCTGCGGCCGATGAACAGCGTGCCGAGCGTGGCCAGAAACGGCGAAATGCCGATGCCGGAAATCAGGACTGCATTGAATGCGCCGACCGCTGCGCCCGCGCCAAGACCGGCCAGGGCTGCGACGGCGACCGGTTGACCGGCAAGGACAAGCGAGACAAAGGCGAAGCTTGCAAAATCGACGGCCGTGCCGACCGACAGATCAATGCCGCCAACGGAGACAGCGAAGGTCATGGCGATGGCGACGATGGCCAGAAGCGTGAAGTTGTTGACGAGAATGCTCTGAAGATTGGCGATGGTCAGAAATGTCGGACTTGCGAAGGAGAAGATCGCAAACACCGTGATGAGGGCGAGCACGAGCGCATTGTTGACGATCACGCCGGCGACGGCGCGAAAGGGTGTGGGTGCTTCGAGCGCCGGGGTCTGCAGGGTCATGGAATCAGGCCTCCTGCCTGCGCAGCAAGGTCGTTGCCGAAACGACGAGCAGGATCAGCACGCCCTGGACGCCGCTCACCAGCACGCTTGAAATGTTGAGAAGCTGGAAACCGTTGATGAGGAAACCGACGAACAGCGCCGATAGGAGAGTGCCGGTCACCGTCGGCACAAGCCGCCGCGAGAAGACCGAGCCGAGCAGGGCCGTGACCACCACGGGCAGCAGCATTTCGCCGGAGCCCGTCGTGCTGCCGCTGAGATTGGAGACCGACAAAACACCGGCAAACCCGCCGCAGAGGCCGCTGGCGATGAAGGCGCCTGCGACCAGCCGGCGAACCGGCAGGCCGGCGGCGCGGGCTGCATCTGGAAATTCGCCGACAGCGTAGAGCCGCAGCCCTGTCGGCGTGTATTGCACGAAGGCGGCTGCGATCAGGGTGAAGACGAGAAGCACATAGGCGAGTGCCGGAATGCCCAGAGGACCGGATGAGGACAGCGCGTTCAGCAGCGGCGTCGAGGCCGGAATGACGGTATTCTGCGTCAGCACCAGTTCGAGGCCGGCGACGATATTCATCACGGCGAGCGTTGCGAGCAGCGGCACGATGCCGGCGCCGACAACGGCGATGGCGTTGACCGCGCCGATCAGGAGGCCGGTGAGAAGCGCTGCCGCAACTGCCGCCGCATCGCCATAGCCGAGTTGTGCAGCCGTCGCATAGACGGCGGCGCTCAGGCCCATATTGGCGGCGAGCGACAGGTCGATGCCGCCGGTGACGACATTGGAGCCGCCGGCGATCAGCACGATGGTCAGGCCGATCGCAAGCACGCCCGAAATAGCCGACTGTCCCAGCACATTGCCGATATTGCCGACGCTGAGAAAATAGGGCGCGGTCAGCGAAAACACGAGCAGGATGGCAACGAAGGCAAGCAGGGACCCGGCGCGTAACGCGCTGGCGGCGAGGGTGCCACCCCGGCCCGGCTTGGCTGATGGTTCGCCCGCTTTGAAATGGATGGCGGGGGCAAGCTGGATATCAACCGACATGACGAAGAGCCTCTGAAGCGCCGGTGGATGCAGCCAGCAGGTCGTCCGGCGCGGTCTGCGACGAGACGAATTCGCGGATGATGCTGCCGCGGAAAAGCACGAGTATGCGATCGGTAATGCCGATCAGTTCGGACAGGTCGGATGACAGTACAATGATGCCAGCGCCGCGGGCGGCGAGATCGCCGATGAGATTGTAAATCTCGACCTTCGAGCCGATATCGACGCCGACCGTCGGCTCGTCCAGCAGGTAGATTTCAGAATGGCGGCTCAGCCATTTGGCGATTGCTACCTTCTGCTGATTGCCGCCCGAGAGCGTGCGCACCAGCGCATCGCGGCCCGATGTCTTGATCTCAAGGCGGCGGATCAACTCATCCGCCTCCTGCCGTTCGCTGTTGAAATCCAGGAAGCCGAGGCGGGTGAAGCGCTTCAGCGACGAGAGCGTGATGTTTTCCGTGACGCTGAGATCGAGCGCCACGCCGTTGCCGCGCCGGTCTTCCGGAACAAGTGCGAGGTGCTGATCAACGGCCTGTGCGGGGTTTGCGGAGAGTGCCGGTTTGCCGTCGATAGTGATCGCGCCGGATGTGGCGCTTTCCAGACCGAACAGGGTGCGGATCAGGTCTTTTGCACCGGAGCCGAGAAGGCCGGTCAGGCCGAGAACCTCGCCCCGCCGCAGCGTCAGGGAAATATCCTGGTATTTTCCATGCGACGACAGGTTCTTGAGGGCAAGGATGTCCGTGCCGGGCGGGACGCTGCGTTTTGGAAACATGTCGGCGATATCGCGCGCCACCATCAGCCGCGCGATCGCCGCAGCCGAGGTTTCACGAAGCGGCAGGGTGGCGACATCTTCGCCATTGCGCAGCACTGTGACGGTGTCGCAGAGTTCTTCGATCTCGTTCAAATAATGCGAGATGTAGATGATCGTCACGCCCTCATCTCGCAGGCGGCGGATCAGACGGAAGAGGATATCGGCCTCGCGGCGCACAAGGGCTGCCGTCGGCTCGTCGAAAACAAGCACTTTGGGCTGGTCGAGCAGCGCGCGGGTGATCTGGACGATCTGTTTTTCAGCGGTGGAGAGTTCGCTGATCAGGGCGCTGTTGGGCAGCCGGACGCCGAAATAATCGTCGAGAATTTCACCGGCACGGCGTTGCATCAGGCGCCGGTCGAGAAAAGGCGTGCCGGCAATGCGTGGTTCGCGTCCAAGGAACAGGGCTTCCCCGATCGTGAAGGTCGGAACGAGCAGGCGGTCCTGATGGATGAAATGGATGCCGAGTTCTTCAACGCGGTGCGGGGTCAGCTTGTCATAGGTCTGGCCATCGATTTCGATGCGGCCTTCGTCGGGCTGATGCAGGCCGGCCAGCAGTTTGATCAGCGTCGATTTCCCGGCACCGTTCTGGCCAACCAGGCCGTGGACCGTGCCGCGCTTGACGCGCAAGGAGGCATGGTTGAGCGCCAGCGCGCCATCAAAGCGCTTGACGATCCGGTCGAGATGAATGGCATCGCCGGTTCCGTCTCGTGAAGCTGCGCTCATGGCGAATATCCTGATGATCGACCCCGTTTGGAAAGGCGACCCGGAACTTGTCCGGATCGCCATGAGACATGATGGCGTTAGCCGATGCCGAGCTTCTTGGTGACTTCGTTGACATTCGCCTTGTTGGCGATCAGCGCGTGCACGTAGGTTTCGCGCGGCAATGTCTGGCCAGCGAGAAGCTTGGCGACATTCTGGATGGCCGTGCGGCCGATTTCGGCCGGCTGCTGCGCCACGTCGGCGCCGGCCGGCGAGTTCGGATCGGCCACCAGCTGAAGTACTTCCGGGCTGCCATCGACGCCGTATGTGCGGATCTCGGTGCGGCCTGCCGCGGTCAGGGCCTGGGTGGCGCCAAGCTGCGGAATGTCCCAAGCCGACCAGATCGCCTTGATCGAGCCCTTCTCCGGATATTTGTTGAGAAGTGCGGTGATCTGCGTGAAGGCGTCCTGAACCGTGTTCGGGATCACGTCGCGCAGTTCCGGCTCAAGGATTTTCACCTTGGGGAAATATTTGACGACATTGACCAGCTGGTCGTAGCGGATGGCGCAGGGCGTGACGCCGTAAAAGCCGTTGAACACGACGATATTGCCTTCGCCGCCGATATCGGAAACCAGCTGCAGCGCCAGGTCCTTGCCGATACCCCAATTGTCCGAGGTGGTGTTGTTGATCGAATGGGTGGAACCGACATCGACTGTCAGTACCGGAATACCGGCGTCGCGCGCCTTTTTCAGCCAGGGATCGATGACGCTGAGCGTTCCAAGGATCTGGACGATCGCATCCGGCTTCTGGGCAATCAGTGTCTGCAGCTGCGAGACGAGCTTGCCGTCATTGCGGCCGGCGTCCACTGCGATCGGTTCGCCGCCGAGACGCTTCACTTCCTCGATCTGGGCATTGTAAGCCTGAAGGTCGAAGAAGTGATCCGTGCCGGTGGCGCTGATGCCGATGCGCTTGCCCTTGAGCGAAAGCTCTCCATCCGCTGCTGCCGCTGTCCGGTTGCCAATCAGGCTCGCACCGGCCAGTGCCGCACCCGCCACGGCCGAGAGTTTCAAAAGGTCGCGGCGGCCGACGTTTGGTGCCGCTTTTTCCTGTGTCATGGTCAATCCCCGATTAAATAATGTCTATAGAATAAGTGCATTGTTGCCAAAGCCGAGGAAGAAATTTCCAAAGATGGCGCGGCGGCCGGAAAACTTGGCCGGGCAAGCCGCCAGACCGCGAAATCCCGGCAGCGGACAATGTCAGGACGAGATGCTGCGCCCCGTGCCATAGGTTAGCGCCAGGGCACCGACGAGGACGGCGCCCTTGACGAAGTCCTGCGTGTAATAGGGCGCATTGAGCATGGTCAGACCGTTGAGCAGAACGCCGACGAAGACAGCGCCGACGATGGTGCCGAGCACATTCGGCCGCCGCTTTCCAAGGACCGCAAAGCCGATCAGCGCGGCTGCCACCGCGTCCATCAGCAGAGAGCCGCCGGAGGAGACATCGCCGCGCCCGACGCGGGCGGCAATGACGATGCCGCCGAGGGAGGCAAGCGTGCCGGAGATGACATAGGCGAGCGTCTTCAGCCGCGCCGTCGATGCGCCCGCCAGCCGCGTGGCGACCTCGTTGCCGCCGGTGGCAAACAGCAGGCGCCCAATGCGGGTGCGCTCCGTCAGCACGAACAGGGCGACGGCGACGAGCGCCATCAGCACGACGGATACCGGCACGATGCCGAACAGGCTGGAACGGCCGATCAGCAGGAAGGCGGGATCATAGGCGCCGGTGGCCGTCGTGCCATCCGGCAGGATCAGGCCGGCGGAGATCGAGCGGCCGGCGGTCGGGATGAGCTGCAGGCCGGAAAGCAGAAACATCATCGACAAAGTTGCCAGCAGATCGGGAACGCGCAGCCGGACGATCAGGAAGGCGTTGACGAGACCGATCAGCGCTCCAAAGGCGAGAACCAGCGGTACGGTGGCAAATGTATCGAGCCCCCAGACGATCATGGCATAGCTGGCGGCCATGACGCTGGAGGCGGCAATCGCCCCGATCGACAGATCGAAACCGCCGACGGCCAGCGTGACGGTAACGCCGGCCCCCAGGATGGCGACGACGGCGACGGCCTGCAGGATGCTCATCAGATTGCCGAGATTGGCGAAGGCGGGCTCGGCCGCAGAAAAGCCGATGAGCAGTGCTGCCAGAAGGATGAAGACGGCACCGGATCGCAAGGCCGCGCCGAGGTCTGCAAGCCGGGCCCAGCTGTTTGCGTTGCGCGGCTCAGGCGGCGCGGTTTCGTCACTGATCGAGGTCATGCATGTCTCTCCTGGGGGAGGCGGGATGGCGCGCCGTTGGGCGCTGCGGCAAGGCTGTGGTGATCGATGACGAGAATGCGGTCGGCAACCTCATAGGCCTCCTCGGGGTCGGAGGTGGCGATCAGGGTGGCGCGGTCGTTGCGGCTGCGGATTGCCTGGATGATATCGTGGCGGGCGCCGACATCGACGCCCTGGAAGGGTTCGTCGAGCAATAGAAGCAGGCTCGGTTCCGCTTCCCAGCGGGCAAGAACCGCCTTTTGCTGATTGCCGCCGGACAGCGACCCGATCGGCGCCTGCGGTCCGGATGCCTTGATGCGCAGGCGGTCGATCGCTTTTTCCGCCTCACACTGTTCGCGGCCGCCGAACAACAGGCCGTGCGGGTACCATTTTGCCAGATGCGGCAGGCTGATGGTGGCTGCCAGAGAACTTCCCGGCCAGCCGGCTGGCATCAGCGAGGACCGGTGCCGGTCCTCCGCAGCCATGGCAACGCCGGCAGCAATAGCCTGCGCCGGTGTTTCCGGCCGGTGCCTGCGGCCATGAAGATACATCTCTCCTGCGGTAAGCCGGCCGGCGCCGAAGATGGCCGAGAGCAGGCGGCTCTTGCCAGCGCCCAGCACGCCGGTGATCGCCACCACTTCGCCGGTATGGACGGTAAGATCGAAAGGAATGGCGCCGGGCCTGAGCTGCGCATCGCGCATTTCAAAGACCGGCGGCCCCTCTGGAATACGTATGCCGGGCCGGGCCGATTGCAGCTTGCGGCCGATCATCGTCTCGATGGCGGCGTTGAAATCGATTGGATGCTGGAAAGCACCGGCGACCGCGCCACCGCGCATCACCAGGACCCGGTTGGCGATCGCCTGCAGATCGGCAGTGCGATGCGAAATATAGAGAATGGCAAGGCCGCCGTCGCGCAGGCGCTTGAGAATGTCGAACAGGCGCCGGCTTTCGGCGATCGACAGGCTTGCCGTCGGTTCGTCGAGGATCAGCAGGTCTGCCCGGTTGGCGAGCGCGCGGGCTATGGCCACCAGTTGCCGGTCTGCGGCGGTCAGATCGGCGAAGTCCCGGTCCAGCGGCAGATCGAAACCGGCGGTGTCGAGGATCGCCTGCGCCTGACGTCTGATACCGGCGCGGGAGACGAAGAACGGCTGGCCGCGCTGGGTAAAGCGCGTCAGAAGCAGCGTATCTGCAACAGTAAGCCCGGCAGCACCGACCAGGTCAGTCGATTGATGAACCGTGACCACGCCGGCGGCGGCAGCGTCTGCGGGGGTGCGTGGCGTATAGGCCTTTCCGTTCAGCGTGATCGTGCCGCTATCGGCCGGCAGGACGCCGGAGAGGATTTTCACCAGCGTCGATTTGCCGGCGCCATTCGCCCCCATCAGCGCGACGATCTCGCCCGCATCGATCGTCAGCGTCGCGTTCGCGAGAGCGCGCGTGGACTGAAAGCTGCGGCTGAGCGCATCGACCTGGAGCAGCGGCATGGCGGGAAATCCTGAAATACTTATAGTCTATATAATTTGTCATATATCAGTTGCGGATGACACCCGTTGCGGCGGAACAGCTTTGCGAACAACCGGCTGCGGCGGTAATTTCTTTGCGGGCGGATAGGGGAAGACAGAACGTTCGCGCCGCCTGACTAAGAACCAGTGATATCGCACGGCGCCGGTAGGACTTTGCCGCGCAGGCCAGTTGGCGCGAAACAGGTTTCTCCCCAATCGGCAAAAATGGGACTAATTAGTCTATTAAAATTATGGATTGAATATCTAATAGATGCTGCGTCCCGAGAAGGGCTGGCTGCTTGCCGGAGACGTGTTCGATTGTCTTCAGAAGGAACGCCGTCATGAAAACCATTCTCCGTCTGGCGGCAACCGCCGCTCTCATTCCCTTCCTGTTCGTCTCAGCGGCCAAGGCCGATGGCGTGGCCGGCGCGCCTGCCCCGTTCGACAAGGGCGGCGTCAAGCTGGCACTGATCAGCTATATTTCCGCCGGCGATTTCTTCCAGGCCTATCAGGCCGGCGCCGAGGCGCAGGCGAAGGCGCTTGGGATCGATCTGCGGGTCTTCCCCGGCCGCCAGAACGCGGCCGAACAGCGCGAGCAGATCCTGCAGGCAATCAATCTCGGCGTTGAAGGGATCGTGGTCGATCACGGCGTGCCCGAATCGCTTGGCGATGTCGTGCAGCAGGCGCTGGACAAGGGCATCAAGGTCGTCGCCTTCGACGTCAATCTCAACAATCCGAAGGTGCCGCAGGTCGAGCAGAGCGACCATGCGCTGGCAAAACAGGCTCTGGAGCAGGCCGTCAAAGACAATGGCACCAGCTTCAATGCCGGTTACGTCTATGTCGCCGGCTTTGCGCCGCTCGATCGCCGCAACGAGGTCTGGGACACGTTCAAGGCGGAAAACAAGGGTGTCGTCGAAAAGGCGCGCTTCGGCAATGTCAGCGACACGACGGCAACCAGCACGGCCGATCAGGCAAAGGCGGCGCTGCGGGCCAATCCTGATATTACCGTGGTTTTCGCGCCCTATGATGAATTTGCCCGGGGCGTGAAGCTGGCGGCGGCCGATCTTGGCATTTCCGGCAAGCTGAAGATTTACTCGGCCGATGTTTCGACTGCTGATATCCAGGAGATCGTCGAGGAAGGCAGCCCCTGGGTCGCAACGGTTGCGACCAATCCGGCGGTGGTGGGCGCGGTCTCGATCCGTGCCGCAGCGCTTGAAATTGCCGGGCAGCCGGTTCCCCGCCAGATCACCGTCGAGCCGACGCTTTTGACCCAGAAAAGCCTGCGCGACGCCGGTGTCAAAACCATCGAGGAACTTGCCGCCAAGATCCCGGCCTTCAGCGCCAGCGATGCCGTTACGGCAAGCTGGATCCCGGCCAAGCTGTTCTGATCCTTTGCAGTGCGACGGCGGAGCCGCTGGTGGATCCGCCGCTTTCCTTCGTTGAAACTGGAGCATCTCCTCATGAGCCAATCCAATGTCGTCTATGCAGCCGGTCTCGGCGTCACGCGCGACAGCCTGTTTGCCAGCGCTGCTGAAATCTCCCATGACCTGTCGCTGCATGCGGCGGATCTCGACCGGGACGGACGCCCGCCGATCGGCGAGATCGTCAAGCTGAAGAAGGCCGGCCTGCTCAACGCCTTGCATGCGCGCGAGATCGGCGGTGGCGGGCTGGATTGGGTCGATGGCCTGAAACTCGTTCGCATCCTGGCGCGCGGCGAAAGCTCCATCGGGCAATTGCTCGGCTATCACTATGTCAACAGCCAGTCGATCTACTGGTCATTTGCGGATCAGGCGCGCGCGCAGGTTCTGGGGGCTGAAACCGTCTCGCAGAACCTTTACTGGGGAGCTGCGGTCAACCCGCGCGATCCCGGCCTGACATTGACGCGCCGTGGCACCGGCTACGTGCTGAACGGCCGCAAATCCTTCTCCACCGCGGCCCGGGTGTCCGACTATATCAATGCCAATGCGACGCTGGAGGGCAAGATCGCCAATTTTGCCGTACCGACCGACCGGCCCGGTTATGTCGCCAATGACGATTGGGACAATTTTGGCCAACGGCTGTCTGATTCAGGCAGCGTCGAGTTCCATGATTTTCCCGTCTACGAAGAGGATTTCATTGCGCCGCCGGCCAATGAAGATGTCCCGCCGCCGGCTTTGGCGACATTCAACACGCCGCTGATCCAGCTGGTCTTCGTCAATTTCTATCTGGGCGCCGCCGAAGGGGCGCTGGCCGCTGCTGTCGATTATATCCGCACCACCACACGACCCTGGGTAACATCGGGCGTCGAGCGCGCGGCCGACGATCCCTATATTCTCGAACGTGTCGGCGAATTCACCGCAGCGCTGAAAGCGTCTGTTGCGCTTGCCGACAGTGCCGCCCTCGTGGTGCAAACGTCGCTTGCGAAGGGCCACGATGTGACCGCGCGCGAACGCGGCGAAGCAGCCGCTGAAGCCTATGCCGCCAAGGTCCACGCCACCCATGTCGCCCTCGACATCACCGCCCGTGTCTTCGAAGTGACCGGCGCCCGCTCGACCGCCGAAAAATACCGGTTCGACCGCTTCTGGCGCAATGTGCGGACCCATACGCTGCATGATCCGGTGTTTTACAAGGCCAAGGAAGTCGGCGAGTTCGTGCTGAACGACAAGGTGCCGGTGGTGAGCCTGTATAGTTGATGAGGGTGCTTCCCCTTCTCCCCAGCGGGGAGAAGGTGCCCGAAGGGCGGATGAGGGGGCCAAACGCTCGGAATGTGCCGAACCGCCCCCTCATCGCCTCGCGTTCGCTCGGCACTTCTCCCCGCTGGGGAGAAGGGGGAGATCGTTGAAAGGCCTTCACTCCATAGCAGATAACCAGAGGAAATAGACCAGCGGGTTCTGGCTGCAGTCAAGTTTCGAGTGGGCGAATCGATGCCTTGGAAGACGGCGATTGCGGTCACAATTCCAAAGGTGGAAACTGAGGAGAGTGGTTTGCCACTCTCGTAATAAAATCGGGCAGAACGCCTCCGCTTCCCCCTCACAAAGCCCCGTTCTTCGGGGGTGCCACCCCGTTCAAGTGATAATTGCCCACAACATGGGCTTTCCAGCGCACCGGGTCGTGCAGCGTATGGGTGCGGGCGTTGCGCCAATGGCGGTCGAGATTGAGGCCGATGCGGGTGGCGGATGTGCCGGCCAGTTCGAACAGGGCGGTGGAGGCGGCGAGGGCGACTTCGGTGGTCAGCACTTTTGCGGCGGCAACCGAGAGGGTGGCGTCGATGACATTGGCTTCGGTCGTATCCATCTGGGCGATATCGACCTTGCGGCCGGCATGCTCGATCAGCGCCGTTGCCGCCTCGAGCTTGATGGCGATTTCGCCGATCCTGGCGATGGTCAAGGGGTCGTCCGCGGCGCGTTCGACGCCGGAATCCTTCCAGGGGCGGCTCTGGGTCCGCACGAATTCCAGGGTTTCGGCGAAGGCTGCCCGCGCGATGCCGAGATCGACGCCGGCATGGATGATCTGGCCCACCGAACCGATCGTGGTCGGCCGCTCGAAGCCCTTGTGATGGAAGACGATGGCATCGGCATTGACGTAGACGTCGTTGAAAATGGTGGTGCCGCTGCCGGTCGTGCGCTGGCCGAAACCATCCCAGTCATCGACGATCTCGATGCCCTCGGTTCCCTTGGCGAGAAAGGACATGGTCAGGCGCTCTTCGGGATCGAGCGCGAACACGGTGATCCAATCGGCAAAGAGCACGCCGGTCGAATAGAATTTCTGGCCGTTGACGCGGTAGCCCGGTCCTTCCGGCGTGATGCGGGTATTGTAATCGGCGACCGTCTTGGTGCCGCGCTCGGAGAGCGCATTGCCGAACCGGTCGCCGGCCAGGGCGCGGCCGAAGAAAAAGCGCTTCTGCTCCTCGCTGCCATCAACCCGTAGTGCCTCGAGGATGTAGAAATGGTTTTGCGGGATCTGGCCGATCGACCCGTCTGCCTCCGAGAGGATGGCCGTCACTTCCGCCAGGATGGCATTGGAGACATCCAGCCCCCCATATTCGGCAGGGACGGTGATCGCCAGAAGACCGGACCGGGCGATTTCATCGAGTTCGTCATAGGGCAAAGTGCGATTGGCATCGCGCTCGGATGCGCGGATGGCGAAATCAGCGGCCAGCGCACGGGCGGTCTCGATGGCTTCAAAATCGCTGCGGAGGCGACCGGCCGTTTGTTTGACGATTGGCTGATACTGCAAGATGGTTTCCATCGCACGCTCCTTTTGCACGGAACATGGGTGGAAGAAGTCGGGCGGAAAGATAAGAGTATAATTTCTATAGATCGACTGGACTAAGAAAAGTCTTTCCTTAAAGCGGGTTTTGCGCCGTCGGTAGCGTTTGGGTCTGCAAGCATTTGGCGATCACCTCTGCCACAAACACGGCATGGTCGGTCACCTGCGGCAGGCCCATCAACTCGCCGAACGTGCCACGCGCCAGCGGTCCGGCGATCAACAAGGACGGCGTAATACCGGCCACGGGGCCGATCGCTTCCGAATTGCGGGTGCAGGATAGTCCCAGCCCGGTCGGATCGAGTTCGAGATAGCCGCTTTGCGTGAGTTCGGCGAGGAAAGGCTGGCTTGCAAGAATGCCGCCATGGCCGGGACCGGTGGTCACCACCACGGCATCGTAGGTTTTCTCGACGGTTGCGGAAGACCGCCGCAAACGCAGCGTGCAGTGGATTGCATCGGCCTCGATACGGCTTGCGGCAACGGAGCCGGACAGGATTTCAAGGCGCCCTTGCGCAATTGCCGCGTCGAGCGCCGCCTCCACCTGCGGCGCGACCCGGAACCGGTGCACATCCCAGAACGGCCGCAAATGCCGGACGATGCGCTGGCGTTCAACAAGCGGCAAAATCTGCCACAGCGCTTGCCCCTGCGCCCGCACCTGATCGATGACGCCGTGCCAGGTCCGGCCCTCCAGAGCCGCTTGCCGGATTTCCGCGCGGATGTTTTTCAGGAGTGTGAGCGCCGTGAAAGCCGGTTGCGCCAGGAAATCGCCGGCGGGGTCCTGCGCCACCGCCGCATGGCCGCGCGAGCGCAATCCCCGCCGCGAAATCGCGGTGATCGGGCCTTCATGGCCCTTCAGGGCGAGCGCGGCAATCACGTCGGCCGAGGTCAGGCCGTTTCCGACCACAAGCACCCGGTCAAAGGGGCGGATGGCCGCAAGCGCACCGGATCTGGTCGGGTCTGGCACGAAACGGGGATGGTCCTTCAGCACCGCCTGAAGCTGTCCCGGCGCCACCGGTGGCGGGTGGCTGGTGGCAATCACGACGATATCGGCCCAGGTTTCAGTGCCATCGCCGTCGATGATCAGCCAGCGCGCACCATCGCGCAGCACATGTGCGACGGCGGCGCGGCGATGCTCGACACCGCCGCTTGCGATCAGCGGCTGCAGCATGGCGTTGACATAATTACCGAACACGCTGCGGCGGGGAAACAACGTGCCGTCGGGCCGCAGCGCGTCGCTATCACCAGCCGTGGCCGCATGCTCGGCGATCCAGCGCAGGAAATGCTCGGGATCATCGGACAGAAGGCTCATGCGCGCAGCGGGAACGTTGATGCGGTGGGCGGGTTCGGCCGTGTCATAGGCGAGCCCCTTGCCGAGGTTTTCACGCGGTTCAAAGACGATAATTTTGGGCGCAGCGATCGTGGCGGCTGCCGTTGCAGCTGCGTTTGCGAGGTGAAAGGCTGTTGCCGCGCCCGACACGCCGCCGCCGATAATGGCGACCACCGCAGGCTGCGATTTGTTCGGCACGTCGCCGGAGGCTGCGCCGGACAATGTCATCGGGGTGACGATCAACTGGTTCATGACACCTTTCGTCTCGCCGTTTTTCTTGGTCTTCGTTTCTTGGCTGGCCGTTTGATAGTCTACAGTTTTTATCAATATTATCCGACGGTCAAGCCTTTACCGTGTTGATAAACCTAGACAGGATCGTGGCGGGTGATGTCAGGACTTCTCATCGAGCGCAAGAAGCACACGCGTCAGCAGTTCTTCCTCATCGCGGACACCGTGGCGATAGAGGGTCAGCACCAGGGCTGCCACCGGGTCGTTGGCGTCGCTGTCGGGCGCGATCTTGCGGGCGTCTCTTGCACGGTCGAAGACTCGCTGGCAGAGCTGCACGTGATCGGGGAGCATCGGCTCGTTGCGCCATTTCGTCATGCTTCGTCTCCTGTTGCCGGGTAACACCGGACCTGCCGGCATCACCGTTCGGCAAGGCTTGCGCTACGGTTGATCGATACGAGTGACGATTGATTGTGGCGGTTTTTTATCGCGATGGGATCAGGCGGGCTCTGCCGCCGTGGCCGGGTCCATCATCGGCACGGCAGCGCTCAGATCGTTATCTGCATATTTGATCACAAGGATGCTGAGGATCGAACCGACGATGACGAAGACAACGGCGCGCATGGACATTTGCATAGGACTGTTCCTGTTTAAGCACGCTGGAAACGTATGAAGGCAAGGCTTGTTCCATAAGCAGACCCGCAGATTGCCGGATTGCAGAAGCGGCTGTGCAGCCCGGTTTGGACAGCAAGAAAGATAATCCGGCTTTTTTGACTGGTTTGAGGACTTGCTGGCAGCCTACGATGCCAATAGATCAGATTGGCACACGAAAAGCAGCCGGGGGGTTAGTGCGTGCATCACGATATGGCATTGGTGGCAACTGTCGCAATCAGCTTCGTTCTGGCGGCGGCCTGCGGTTATTTTGCGGACCGGCTGCGCCTGCCGCCGTTGGTCGGATATCTGTTTGCCGGCATTCTGATGGGGCCTTTTACGCCGGGGTTTACCGCTGACACGGCGCTCGCCACACAACTTGCCGAGATCGGCGTCATTCTTTTGATGTTCGGCGTCGGCCTGCATTTTTCCGCCGCAGATCTCATCGCCGTGCGTGGCGTGGCGATCCCCGGGGCCATCGGCCAGATCATCCTGGCAACGCTTCTTGGCATTGGCCTGTGTACGCTCTGGGGCTGGGATCTCGGCGCGGGGCTGGTTTTCGGGCTCAGCGTTTCCGTGGCCAGCACCGTCGTTCTCTTGAAAGCGCTGGAGGAACGCAACCTGGTCAACTCGCCAAATGGACGGGTGGCGATCGGCTGGCTGATCGTCGAGGACCTGGCAATGGTGCTCGCGCTCGTTCTCCTGCCGATCGTTGCCGAGGTCTTGGGCGCTCAAGGGGCTGCGGCGCATGCGGCGGAGGGCGCTACGACGCCGGTTGCGCTGACGATCGTGCTGACTTTGGTCAAGCTCGGCGCCTTCGCCGTCCTCGCCATCGTATTGGGACCACGGATCGTTCCCTGGCTTTTGACGCTGGTTGCCCGCACCGGTTCGCGCGAACTGTTCACGCTCACCGTTCTTGCCATCGCGCTTGGCATCGCCTTCGGTTCGGCGATGCTGTTCGGGGTTTCGTTTGCACTTGGCGCCTTTTTCGCGGGTGTCGTCATGAGCGAATCGCATCTCAGCCACAGGGCGGCCGCTGATTCCCTGCCGCTGCAAAATGCCTTTTCGGTCCTGTTCTTCGTCTCGGTCGGCATGTTGTTCAACCCGAAAATCCTGATCGAGCAGCCGCTGGCCGTTCTTGCCATCCTGGCGCTGATCACAGTTGGAAAATCGCTGATTGCCGCCGGTTTCGTGCTGATGCTGCGCTATCCCCTGTCGATGGCGCTGACGGTGGCGGCGAGCCTTGCCCAGATCGGCGAATTCTCCTTCATCGTCGCGGGGCTTGGTGTTTCCCTGGGCCTCATGTCGCAGGAGGGCTACGACCTCATTCTTGCCGGTGCCATCCTGTCGATCACCCTCAATCCGCTGATCTTCTGGGCGGCGGCAAAGCTGAAGACGGCAATGGGTGGGGCTGCGCCGGTCTATGGCGCACGGAAAATCAAACTGTTGACCCGTGACCTCGATATCATCAAGGCTCGCGTCGAGGAGAAGGAAAGCAAGCAGCAGCTGAAAAAGCAGCAGCTGGTCCATACCTTCCCGCTGTTTTCCGAGGTCAATGAACATGCGCTGGAGGAGCTTCTGCTGCTGTTCCGTCCAGCCTCCGCCTCGCCCGGCGACAAGGTCATCCGGGTCGGCGAGCGGGGCGATGCGATGTATTTCATCTCGTCCGGTGCCGCCGAGGTCCGCTTGCCGGGCAATGCGATCCGGCTGGAGGCGGGGGCGTTTTTCGGCGAGATGGCATTGCTCAGCGGCGGATTGCGCACGGCCGATGTGATCGCTGTTGATTTCTGCAATTTCTTCAAACTCGACCGGCGGGATTTCAATATTTTCATGGCGCGGCATCCGCGCCTGCGCGCCGCCGTCAGCGACATGGCCCGCGAACGCAAGAAGATGAACGTGCCCGGCATTGTCCAGGGCGGCGCGGCCAGCTGATGGGGTTGGGCCGGAGATGACGTCACCGTTCATTGGCTCCGGTTCCGACATTTCCGCGTTTTGGCTCTCATGAGCAGCGGCAGCGCAATTTTCGGATGAAAAATCCCGGAAAATGGCAATAAGCCGTGGCGAAAAGTGATGTAGACTGCTGCAATCGCAGCAAATCCGGGAGATCGCCATGACCGCTCCACATCCCTCCAAGACCCATATCGGCAACCACAAACTGCATCCGGAAACCCTGATGCTGAACTACGGCTACGATCCGGAGCTCTCCGAAGGCGCGGTCAAGCCGCCGGTGTTTCTGACCTCCACCTTCGTCTTCAAGTCGGCCGAGGAGGGGCGCGATTTCTTCGATTTCGTGTCCGGCCGCCGCGAACCGCCGGAGGGCACCGGCGCCGGGCTGGTCTATTCGCGTTTCAATCATCCCAATAGCGAGATCGTCGAAGACCGGCTTGCGGTTTACGAGCGCACGGAAAGCTGTGCGCTGTTTTCCTCCGGCATGTCGGCGATCGCAACGACGCTTCTGGCGTTCGTGCGGCCGGGAGACGCCGTTCTGCATTCGCAGCCACTTTACGGCGGAACGGAAACACTGCTGGCAAAGACGTTTCTCAACATGGGCGTCGCGGCAGTCGGGTTTGCCGACGGCGTCAACGAGGCGTCCGTGCAATCGGCGGCAGAAGAGGCAATGGCGAAAGGCCGGGTGTCGATGATCCTGATCGAAACACCGGCCAACCCCACCAACAGCCTTGTCGATGTCGCGATGATCCGCAGGATTGCCGATGCGATCGGTGCGAAACAGGGGCATACGCCGATTGTCGCCTGCGACAATACCTTGCTTGGCCCGGTCTTCCAGCGGCCGATCGAGCATGGCGCCGATATCTCGCTCTATTCGCTGACCAAATATGTCGGCGGTCATTCGGATCTGATCGCGGGGGCGGCTCTGGGCGCAAAATCGGTGATGAAGCAGGTCAAGGCGCTGCGCGGTGCCATCGGCACGCAACTTGATCCGCATTCCTGCTGGATGCTTGGCCGGTCTCTGGAGACATTGTCGATCCGCATGGAGAAGGCCAACAGCAATGCGCTCGAGATTGCCAATTTCCTGCGCGATCATCCGAAGGTCGAGGGCATTCACTATCTGCCCTACCACGATCCGCAGTCGCCGCTCGGCAAGACCTATGCCGCGCAATGCACCGGCGCGGGATCGACGTTTTCGTTCGATATCGCCGGTGGCCAGCCGGCCTCGTTCAAGTTTCTGAACGCCCTGCAGATCTTCAAGCTGGCAGTCAGTCTCGGGGGCACGGAATCGCTCGCCAGCCACCCGGCCACCATGACCCATTCCGGCGTGCCGCTGGACGTTCGCCAAAGGATCGGTGTGCTGGAATCAACCATCCGGCTTTCGATCGGTATCGAACATCCCGACGATCTGATTGCCGACCTGACCATCGCGCTGGACGCAGCTTGAGGGGGCAACGATTTTTTTCTTAATTTTCGCTTTGTCTTGAAATGGTTACATTCCCTTGCCATATTGCACCCATGGAATTCGTTTCCAGCGGTTGACCACGGATGTACTGGCAATGGCTGTCGAGACGGGTCGGAGAGGTCGGGTTCTTACCCGGCCTTTTTCTTTGGGCGCGCGCTCCGGCGGTTCCTGCCGCTCGGTTTCTTTTCAAATTGCATTAACGCTGTCGTTTGTATCTCGCCTTTCGCTGAGATGGCCCTACTTGTCATGGCAGATGATCTGGACAGATACTCTGGATAAACATTTGCCAAGGCCGTCCGGCCCGCTGGCCGATCCCCTCGACAGGAGAAACCCATGCCCCTTAAATCTCTGATGGCCGTTGCAGCGCTGGCAATCCTGGCTCTTTCCGGATGCGCAAGCACGGGCGGCACCAACACCACCTATGCCCAGTATCAGGGTTATAGCCCGGTGCCCGATTTCGGCGCGTCCGATCCGGGCGGTGTGCGGATCAACTATTAAGGTCCGATAGCGAGCGTTATTGCCGGGGATCTGCCTGCACCGCATTTTGATATCTGTGGTGCGTGGTGATCCCAGATGGATTCGAACCATCGGCCTCAGGATTAGGAATCCTGCGCTCTATCCTGCTGAGCTATGGGACCAGCCGGAAGAACACTTACAAAAGGCGCAGCCGGAAGCCAAGTGTTTTCCGGGAAGGCAAGTGTTTTCCGGCTCGCTTTTGATGCATTTCACCGAACAGGGTTTTCCGATGTGCGTGATGTCCGGCCGGGGCTGGCGCCGGAGGCTTTTCCGATGTTAAGCAGTGTGCGGCGAAACGGGGAGGAGACCCGGCCGTAACGGCGCCGCTTTTGATGAAAACCCACAGAGTTTGATCCGGCATGTTCATTGGAATTGATTGGGGCGGCACGAAAATGGAAGTCATCGCGCTCGATCGCGATGGCACAACACGGGCAAGGCACCGCATCGCCACGCCCACCAGCGGCTATGACGCCTGTATCCGCGCCGTACAGGAGCTTGTCGCGGCTGCCGAGCAGATGGCGGGGGAAACTGGGACGATCGGCATCGGCATTCCCGGCAGTCCCAATCCGCGCACCGGCATCGTGCGCAATTCCAATGCCGTGCTGTTGAATGGCCAGCCTCTCGGGCGCGATCTCGGGCAGGCGCTTGGCCGCGAGGTGCGCCTGGCCAACGATGCCAATTGCCTGGCGATCTCGGAAGCGGTCGATGGCGCCGGCAAGGATGCGCATACGGTGTTCGGCGTCATCGTCGGCACCGGTCATGGCGGCGGGCTTGCAATCGGCAAGCATGTGCATGCCGGCTATCAGGGCATTGCCGCCGAAATCGGCCATTATCCGCTGCCCTGGATGACCAGGGATGAATATCCCGGCCATAAATGCTGGTGCGGCAAACATGGCTGCCTGGACATGTATGCCTGCGGCACCGGGGTGGAGCTGGATTACCGGCTGACCACGGGCGTTGACCGGCGCGGCCGCGACATCATCGCCGACAAGCGCAATGGCGAGCCGGTGGCAGTTGCCGTCTATGAACGCTTTGTCGACCGGCTTGCCCGCAGCCTGGCGCTTTTGACCAATATTATCGATCCGGATGTCTTCGTGCTGGGTGGCGGCATGTCGAATGTCGATGAGATCTACGACGAATTGCCCGACCTGATCGTCCAATATATCTTCGGCGACAGTTTTGAGACGCCGATCCGCAAGGCGGTGCATGGGGATAGTTCCGGGGTGCGCGGGGCGGCCTGGCTCTGGAAAGATTGAGGGTAGAAGGGGAATGCAGAATGAGTATTGACGCGGATCTGGAGCGGATTGCCCTTCAGGAAAAGGAGCTGCAATTCGACAGTTTCAGTCTGGAAACGGCCTGGGCGCTCGGATCGCTGCTGCGTGAAATGGCCGTGGAGCGCAAGCTGGGGGTCGTTATCGACGTGACGCTGTTTTCCATGCCGGTGTTTTATACGGCACTGGAAGGCTCGACGCCGGACAATCCGAACTGGGTGCGCCGCAAGCGCAACAGCGTGTTCCGCTTTTTGAAAAGCAGCTATGCGGTAGGTTTGTCGCTTGCGAAGCAGGAGACCACGCTGCAGGCGAAATTCGGCCTGCCGGACGCGGAATTCGCGCCGCATGGCGGCAGTTTCCCGATCGTTGTCAGGGGCACCGGCTGCGTCGGCGCCGTCACTGTTTCGGGCTTGCCCCAGCGTGACGATCACATCATGGTGGTCGAAGCCCTTGCCACGCTGCTTGGCAAGGATATCGATGGGCTGAAACTCGGCGAATGAGTGTGGACGGACAGATTTCAATGGATATTGCCGGGTTTTCCGAAAAACTGAACGAATGGCTTGCCAACAAGGCGCTGCCGCTCTGGCGTGACAAGGGCTTTGACGGCGCCGGCGGCGGCTTTGTCGAGACGATCGACATGGCGGGGCAGTCGACGCGGGCCAACCGGCGCGCGCGCGTCCAGCCGCGGCAGGTCTATTGCTTTGCGGAGGCTGGACGGCGCGGATGGTCCGGCGATTGGCAGACGCCCGCGACCCATGGGCTTGCCTATTTCGACCGGGTCTACCTGCAGCCAAGCGGCTTTTATGGCGCGCTGGCGGATGCGGATGGCAATCTTGTCGATCCATCCTTCGATCTCTACAATCAGGCCTTCGCCTTCTTGGCCTTTGCCTATCTGGCGCAGGTTTTCCCCAGCCGCAAGGCAGAGATGATCGAGCGCAGCAATGCATTGCGCGCGCGGATTGAAGCCCATTGCAAACATCCGGTGGCGGGGTTCGAGGAGGATAATCCGCCGCGACTGCCGCTCTGCTCCAATCCGCATATGCATCTGTTTGAGGCATGCCTTGCCAGCGAGACGGTCGAAGGCTTCGACACGGTGGCCTGGACCAATCTGGCCGATGAAATCGCATTCCTCTGCATGGATCATTTCATCGACCGCGAAACCGGCGCCTTGCGCGAATTCTTCGATCAGGACTGGGCGCCGATGCCTGGTGACAAGGGCCGCATCGTCGAGCCCGGCCATCAGTTCGAATGGGCCTGGCTTCTGTTGCGCTGGGCCGAGCGGCGCGGAAATGCCGACGGTCTGGTCAAGGCGCGGCGGCTGTTTGAAATCGGCGAGCAATATGGCATCGCCCAGCCGCGCGATGTCGCCGTCATGACGTTGCTGGATGATTTCTCGGTGGCGGATCCGATTGCCCGGCTCTGGCCGCAGACGGAATGGCTGAAATCGGCCATCCGTTTTGCTGCGCTGACGCAGGGAGAGGAGCGCGAGCGCTACCTGCGTTCTGCCGTACGCGCCGCAACCGCATTGCAAAGCTTCCTCGATACACCGGTCGAAGGCCTCTGGCGGGACAAGCAGCAGGCGGATGGGGTTTTCGTCGAAGAGCCGGCCCCGGCCAGCAGTTTCTATCACATCCTGTGCGCCATCTACGAATTGGACGATTGCCTGAAGCGATTGTAAGTCCAAGCGACTACTAATGTTTTTGGTGCGGCCCGCTTCGAACAGAGGCGGGCCGTTCAGTTTCGAAAAACATCGATGGGCAAACTCATATATTGACATAAAGATATCTTTATGTGATTGCTGATTTGCAGTTTATTGTCGTTTTCAGAACGGGAGATTTCCCATGTCCGCCATTGATGCACTTTTCGGTGCCGTTTTACCCAAACCGGACGGGTCCGAAGTCATGGCCGCGCTGAAAGCAGCCGCCCGCGAGCGCATCCTGATCATGGATGGTGCGATGGGCACGGAAATCCAGCAGCTCGGCCTTGGCGAAGACCATTTTCGCGGCGACCGCTTCGTTGCCTGCGAATGTCATCTACAGGGCAATAATGACCTTCTGACGCTGACTCAGCCGGGCGCGATCGAGGAAATCCATTATAACTACGCCATTGCCGGCGCCGATATCCTCGAGACCAACACGTTTTCCTCCACCTCGATTGCCCAGGCCGATTACGGCATGGAAGCGATGGTCTATGAGCTCAACCGCGATGGCGCGCGGCTGGCGCGGCGCGCCGGATTGCGGGCGCAGCAGGTCGATGGCAGGCGCCGCTTCGTTGCCGGCGCTTTAGGCCCGACCAACCGCACGGCGTCGATTTCGCCCGATGTGAACAATCCCGGCTACCGCGCCGTCTCCTTCGATGACCTGCGCATCGCCTATGCCGAGCAGCTGCGCGGCCTGATCGACGGCGGCACGGATATCGTGCTGATCGAGACCATCTTCGATACGCTGAACGCGAAGGCGGCGATCTTTGCCACCGAGGAAGTGTTCATCGAAATGGGCATCCGGCTGCCCGTCATGATCTCCGGCACGATCACCGACCTCTCCGGCCGCACGCTGTCGGGCCAGACACCGACCGCGTTCTGGCACTCGGTGCGTCATGCCGATCCCTTCACCATCGGCCTCAACTGCGCGCTCGGCGCCAATGCGATGCGCGCGCATCTCGCCGAAATTTCGGGCGTCGCCGATACATTCGTCTGCGCCTATCCGAATGCCGGCCTGCCCAACGAGTTCGGCCAGTATGATGAAACGCCGGATGAAATGGCGGCCCAGATCGAGGGCTTTGCCCGCGAAGGCCTTGTCAACATCGTTGGCGGCTGCTGTGGCTCGACGCCGGCGCATATCCGCGCAATTGCGCAGGCCGTGGCAAAACACGCGCCCCGCGCCATCCCCGAAGTGCCGCGGCTGATGAAACTGTCCGGGCTTGAGCCGTTCACGCTCACCAAGGATATTCCCTTCGTCAATGTCGGCGAGCGCACGAACGTTACGGGCTCGGCCAAGTTCCGCAAGTTGATCACCGCTGGCGATTATGCGGCGGCACTCGATGTCGCCCGCGACCAGGTGGCCAATGGCGCCCAGATCATCGATATCAACATGGACGAAGGCCTGATCGATTCGAAGCAGGCGATGGTCGAGTTTCTGAATCTTATTGCCGCCGAACCGGATATTGCCCGGGTTCCGGTGATGATCGATTCGTCCAAATGGGAGATCATCGAGGCCGGCCTGAAATGCGTGCAGGGCAAGCCGCTGGTCAATTCGATCTCGATGAAAGAAGGCGAGGAAGCCTTCCTGCACCATGCCCGGCTTTGCCGCGCCTATGGCGCCGCTGTCGTGGTCATGGCGTTCGATGAACAGGGACAGGCGGACACGCAGGCACGCAAGGTCGAGATCTGCACCCGCGCCTACAAGCTGCTCACCGAACAGGCCAATTTCGCGCCGGAAGATATCGTCTTCGACCCCAACGTCTTTGCCGTGGCCACCGGTATCGAGGAGCATAACAATTACGGCGTCGATTTCATCGAGGCGACGCGCGAGATCATCGACACCCTGCCGCATGTGCATATTTCCGGCGGCGTCTCCAACCTGTCCTTCTCCTTCCGCGGCAACGAGCCGGTGCGCGAAGCCATGCATGCGGTGTTCCTCTATCACGCCATCCAGGCAGGCATGGACATGGGCATCGTCAATGCCGGTCAGCTGGTGGTCTACGATCAGATCGAGCCGGAACTGAAGGAAGCCTGCGAGGACGTGGTTCTCAACCGCCGTGCCGATTCGACCGAGCGCATGCTGGAGCTTGCCGAACGCTTCAAGGGCACCGCCGGCAAGGAAGCCAAGGAGCGGGACCTGAAATGGCGCGACTGGGGTGTCGAAAAGCGGCTTGAACACGCGCTGGTCAACGGCATCACCGAGTTCATCGAGGCCGATACGGAAGAAGCCCGTCAGAATGCCGAGCGGCCGTTGCACGTCATCGAAGGTCCGCTGATGGCCGGGATGAACGTCGTCGGCGATCTCTTCGGAGCGGGCAAGATGTTCCTGCCGCAGGTGGTGAAATCCGCCCGCGTGATGAAGCAGGCGGTGGCCATTCTCCTGCCCTATATGGAAGCCGAACGGCTGGCCGGTGGCGGCCTTGGCGAGCGCAAGAGCGCCGGCAAGGTGCTGATGGCGACGGTGAAGGGCGATGTGCACGACATCGGCAAGAATATCGTCGGCGTTGTTCTCGCCTGCAACGACTATGAGATCATCGACCTTGGCGTCATGGTGCCCTCGGCTAGGATTCTGGAGGTCGCCCGCGAAAAGAATGTCGATATTATCGGCCTCTCCGGCCTGATCACGCCGTCGCTTGACGAGATGGCGCATGTGGCGGCCGAAATGGAACGCGAAGGGTTCAATATCCCGCTTCTGATCGGCGGTGCCACCACCAGCCGGGTCCATACCGCAGTCAAGATCCACCCCCGCTACAACCAGGGCCAGGCGATCTACGTCACCGATGCCAGCCGTGCGGTTGGCGTGGTGTCCAGCCTGCTGTCGCCTGAGATGAAGGGCGGCTATATCGACACCGTCCGGGCCGAATACAAGAAGGTGGCGGATGCGCATGCCCGCAACGAGCTGGAAAAGCAGCGTCTGCCGCTCGCCAAAGCCCGCGCCAATGCGCAGAAGGTCGATTGGGATTTCTACGAGCCCAAGACGCCGTCCTTCCTCGGCACCCGGGTTTTCCAGAATTGGGACCTGGCGGAGCTGGCTGAGTATATCGACTGGACGCCGTTCTTCCAGACCTGGGAAATGAAGGGCGTCTACCCGAAAATCCTGGACGACGAGCGCCAGGGCGAAGCTGCCCGTGCCCTCTTTGCCGATGCCCAGGCGATGCTGGCCAAGGTCATCACTGAAAAATGGTTCGCACCGAAGGCCGTTGTGGGCTTTTGGCCGGCCGGTGTTGCCGGTGACGATATCCGCCTGTTTACCGACGAGAGCCGTTCAACGGAACGCGCCACCTTCTTCACGCTGCGCCAGCAGATGGCCAAGCGCGACGGCCGCCCGAACGTGGCGCTGTCGGACTTCGTTGCTCCCGTCGATAGCGGCAAGCGGGATTATCTCGGCGGCTTCGTCGTCACTGCCGGTATCGAGGAAGTGGCGATTGCCGAGCGCTTCGAGCGGGCCAATGACGATTATTCCTCGATCATGGTGAAGGCGCTCGCCGACCGTTTCGCCGAGGCCTTTGCCGAGCGCTTGCACGAATATGTCCGCAAGGAACTCTGGGGTTATGCGGCAGGAGAGACCTTCGCGCCCGGCGAACTGGCGGGCGAACCCTATGCCGGTATCCGGCCGGCGCCCGGTTATCCGGCCCAGCCGGATCACACCGAAAAGGCAACGCTGTTTGATCTCTTGAACGCGGAAGAGGAAATCGGCGTGACGCTGACCGAGAGCTTTGCCATGTGGCCGGGATCCTCCGTCTCCGGCATCTATATCGGCCACCCCGACGCCTATTATTTCGGCGTCGCCAAGGTCGAGCGCGATCAGGTCGAGGACTATGCGGCACGCAAGGATATGCCGATCGCTGATGTCGAGCGCTGGCTGGGGCCGATCCTGAACTATGTGCCGGTGCAAAGGGTGGAAGCGGCGGAGTAGCGTCAGGCTTTCTGCGCACGCGCGGGGGCGGTTTCGATTCGACCGCCCCCGCCCGCCATGGAGCACAAATTCAGATCATTGCCCTGCGATCACCCGGCCCGCCAGCCTGAACGGGCTGGAAATCACGGAGGCTGCGGCGTCGAAAACGAAGGCTCCGGTCTGTCTGGACGACACGCCATCGCGCTGCTCGATGGAAACGAGCTGCGGGCCGATGGCGGCGAGATTGGCGTAGCGGTCATGGCCAAGCCTGTCGTCCGCCTTGACCGAGGTGATATCGATAACCTTGATGCCGTAGCGCGCGGCCGCGTCCTCAACGACGGGATCATCGACATCCAGCCTGCCGGCGCGCTGCCGTTCGCCGCCGAGAAAGCTGGAAATCCTCAACGCCTTGTCATCCTTGGACACAAACAGCGTCAGCGGTGTCTTCAGCGGCCCAATAACCGTCAGTTGCTTGCGGAAGACATCGGCATCGATATCGGGCGCAGCCAGGATGACGACAAGCTTGGCCAGCACCTCGCCGCGACCCTCGAGCTTCAGCTGCCGCAGCGCTTCCATGATCAGGAAGCCGCCCATGCTATGCCCGAACAGAACGAATTTCTTCACCTTAGGCTGGTGCGACATCTCGGTGATGACGGCCACGAGGTCGTCGCGCGCAAACAAGGCCGCGTCCCTGTCGGCCACATAGCCGGTCACGGTGGCTTCTGACGGCCATGAAAACAGGACCGGTGTCGCCCCGGTCTTTGCGTCTGCGGCGATCTGCGCCAGCCGGAACAGGCCCTCCTGGTAGCTGTAATTATAGCCGTGAACAAACAGGCCAACCGAGCCGTCGGTGCCCGGCGTTCCCGCCAAGGCCAAAAATGCCGGCCGCTCAAGCGTGGTCCGCTTCGTCACCACGAAGTCGCGCTTGGCATTGGGCTTGCCTTTTGCCCATTCGATTTTCGACGGTTGATGGGTTGGCGGAATCGAAATCGAAAATTTCTCGAATGCCATCGACTGGGCACGGCCGCTTGCAAAGCCCTGCCCATCTTTGGTTCTGTCGGTCGCCGTCAAAAGCGTAATCTGCCGTTCGCCGCCCGCAGCACTTTCCGGCTGCAAGACAGCATCCGTCGGACGCGACGCGCAGGCCGCAAGCTGTAAAACAGCTGTCAACACGATCGCCATCCTGCACAGATTGGAACGGACGGGATGGGGGCCTTGAAAAGGGATCATTGATACGCGCCGGTTTGATTGCGAATGCATGAGGGCCTTGGTGACATATTTTTCCCGCCGGCAATAGATCGGCAGCCTGATGTTTGCCGCAGATGTTTGTCTTGAGGACACCAGACTGGTTGGGATACTGATCCGGCCGGTGCGGTTGTGGCACGAATCAGAGAATGCCCCCGATCTTCGAGGGTGGACTTGCGACAGCGGGGGCGGGAATTCATGGCCGAAGATAAGCTCGACACGATCGCCCTTTTGAAAGCGATCGCCGATAGTCCAAAACGCGACAACAGCGCCTATCACCAGGCGATGGCCGGCGTGCGCCAGGCGTTCGAGGATGCGGAAATCGCGCTGGGCGGTCCGGTCACGGTGCGGACCAAGGCCAAGGTGAAGCGCAATGGCGACTATAGCTTCAAGTTGACGTTCAAGCGGCGGGATTGACGGCGGCTGCGGGTTCGTCTCTCGCAAGCGCATTGGGCGGATGGAAATTATTTCACCGCGCATGGCACAAAATCACCGTTCAAACGTTTCCGCAAGGAAAGGTAAATGGTGATTCACATGAAGATGTTTGCAATCATTGGTCTGTCGCTGGCGACCGCCTTTTCAAGCGTTCTGCCGGCACAGGCATTCCCCTCCATCGAGCGGCCGAAACCCCAGGTTTCCGATGTTCAACAGGTCGATTACTATCGCCATTCCTGGCGCCACGGCCATTACGGGCATCGTGGCCCCTATATCAGGCGGCATTATCGCAACGGCGGCTATTATCGCCACGATGGCTACTACCGTTACGGTGGTTATCGCCACCACAGGCGTTATTACGGCGGATATCGCGGATATGACGATAATTTCGGTGGGGCATTTGGCGGCTTGGCTGCGGGCGCCATCATTGGCGGTATGCTGGCCCAGCCGCGTTACTATGGCGGTGAGCGCCGTTATTACCGCACCGGCGGTTCGCATGCCGACTGGTGCTCTGCGCGATACCGCTCCTATAGAGCCTATGACAACACGTACCAGCCCTATAATGGCGGCCGCCGTCAGTGCATCTCGCCGTATTGATCGACGAGCTTTTGCAGAGTTTAACGAGGGGCAGGGCGTTATTGTCCTGCCCGTTTCACAAAACCAATTTCAGTCCTTGATATACCAGCCCCAGGGCTCATCGCTGTTGAAGCGGGTGATCTGCTTGGTTTCCAGATAGTTCGACAGACCCCATCGGCCGAGTTCGCGGCCGATACCGGATTGCTTGTATCCGCCCCAGGGCGCCTCGACGAAGGTCGGCTGCGAGCAATTCACCCAGACAATACCGGCGCGAAAAGCCTCGGCGACGCGTTCGGCGCGGATCACGTCCTTCGACATCACGGCGGCGGCAAGCCCGAAGCGGCTGTCATTGGCCATGCGGATGGCATCGTCCTCGTCCTTGAACGGCTTGATGCAGACGACCGGGCCAAAAATCTCCTCCTTCCAGACATAGCTGTCCTCGCTCATGCCGGTGAGCACCGTCGGCTCCAGGAAATACCCGGCCTCGAAACCGGCCGGGCGGCCCCCGCCATAGGCGACCTCGGCGCCATCGATGCGGGCGCGGTCTATTGCCGAGGTGATCTTGTCATATTGGCCCTTCGAGACGATCGGCCCAAGCTGCGTGCCCTCCTCTAAACCGTTGCCGATCTTGATCCTGGCCGCTTCCTCGCAGAGACGCGAAACGACGGCGTCGTAAAGCCCGGCTTCGACCAGTACGCGCGACGTTGCCGAACAGACCTGGCCCTGGTTCCAGAAGATGCCGAACATGATCCATTCGACGGCCTTTTCGATATCGCTGTCGGCAAAGATCACGAAAGGCGATTTGCCGCCCAGTTCCAGGCTGACCGTCTTGATGTCCTGGGCGCCTGCCATCATCACCTTGCGGCCGGTGGAGACCGAGCCGGTAAAGGCGAGCTTGTCGACAAGCGGATGTTCGGTCAAAGGTTCGCCGGCTTGCATTCCGGTGCCGGTGACGATGTTGAGCACGCCAGCCGGGAGATCGATGTCTTCGGCGATCACACCGAGTTCGAGCGCGGTCAGCGGCGTCAGTTCCGAGGGTTTGAGCACGATGGTGCAGCCGGCAGCCAAAGCCGGGGCGACTTTCCAAGCGACCATCAGGAGCGGGTAGTTCCACGGTGTGATCGCGCCGACCACGCCGAGCGGTTCGCGCACGACCCTTGAGGAAAAACGCGGCTCGCTGAGCGGAATGGTCTCTTCCGGGTGCTGGTCGAGCTCTTCCGCCAGAATGGCGTAATAGGCAAAACAACCGGCGGCATCGTCGATATCCCACAGCGCTTCCGGCAGCGGCTTGCCATTGTCAGCGACTTCGAGCCTGGCGAGGAATTCGCGTTTTTCGATGATTTTCGCGGAAATAGCCCGCAGATAGACGGCGCGCTGGGCGCCGGTGAATTTCGGCCAGGGCCCGGAATCGAAGGCGTAGCGGGCCGCTTTGA